>JAURXE010000121.1 GCA_030654635.1 Pseudomonas sp. | reverse complement strand
GCCACGACAGTGCCGAGAAACAAAAGAAAAAACGTCAGCAACCCCTCTTGCATGTCGAAGCCCGAGACTCCGGCGAAAAAGGCATAGCCGGTAAATGCAAAGGGCATTATCAGTGGTGCAAACGCTAGGGCTCTATTTTCGTTTTTCATAATCTACTCGTGGCACGCATTCAGTCGGCGTTCAGGCGATCAAACAATCCGGGTGGGCAAAAGCGGGGACCATGGTACTGGCAACTCGGACCAGATTAATTGACCGCGGTAAATTCCGTCCGCCTTCTGACCGAAAACGTCAATCGCAGCTGAGCGTATGCGTCACTGACCGCTGCGGCCTGCGCCGCCTACTCTGAAGGGACGCCTCAATCCTGCCAGGAGCTGCCTTCCATGCAACGCATTCACTTCGAAACCGAACACAACATGTTCCGCGAGTCGTTCCGCGCCTTTCTGCAAAAGGAAGTGGTGCCGCACCAGGATGCCTGGGAAGAGGCCGGGGTGGTCAGCCGCGAAGTGTGGAAGAAGGCCGGCGAGATGGGTTTTCTGCTGCCCTGGGCCGATGAGGAATACGGCGGCAGCGGCCTGAAGGATTTTCGCTATGAGCAGATCATGTGCGAGGAACTGGCCAACATCAACGAGGCCGGCTTTATGTTGCCGCTGCACTCGGCGCTGTGCGGGCCTTACATCACCGAATACGGTAATGCCGAACAGAAAGCGCGCTTTTTGCCGGGCATCATCAGCGGCGAGATCATCCTCGCGGTGGCCATGACCGAGCCAAGTGCCGGCTCCGACCTGGCGGGTATGCGTACCACGGCGGTGGACAAGGGCGATCACTATGAGCTGAACGGCTCCAAGGTGTTTATCTCCAACGGCATTTTGGCCGATCTGGTGATAGTCGCGGCCAAGACCGATCCGGCCAACAAGCACGCCATGGGCCTGTTTCTGGTGGAGCGTGGGATGGCCGGTTTCGAGCGCGGTACGCCGCTGAAGAAACTTGGGATGAAGAGCCAGGACACCGCCGAATTATTCTTCACCAACGTCAAGGTGCCGAAGACCAACGTGCTGGGCGACGCCAAGGGCGGCTTCTTCTACCTGATGAATATGCTCGCCCAGGAACGCCTCACCAACGCCTGTGGCGCGGTGGGTGGTGCCGAGGCGGCGTTGCAGGTGACCATCGACTATGTGAAGGAGCGCAAGGCCTTTGATCGGCCGATTTCACACTTCCAGAACACCCGCTTCAAGTTGGCCGAAATGCGCACCCAGATCGACGTGGCCCAGGTGTTTGTCGACCGCTGCGTGATGGACCACAACCAGAAAAAGCTCACCCCGGAAATCGCCGCCGAGGCCAAACTCTTTACCACCGAACTGCTCGGTAAGGTGGTCGATGAGGGCGTGCAACTGCACGGCGGTTGGGGTTATATGTGGGAGTACCCGATCTGCAAGATGTACGCGAATGCGCGGATTCAACGGATCTTCGCCGGCACGTCGGAAATCATGAAAGAGATCATCAGCCGTGGCATGAAGCTCTGATTCCCATGATTAGCGGCTGGTCGGCGGCATTGCGCGCTAAGTCGGGAGCTGGACGGACGTAAGGTGGGCTTCAGCCCACCCTGCGCGCTACGCCAATACTCGGTATAGATAACAATAAGAGAGTCGCCATGACCGAAAAATTGCCCCTCGAACAGTTTGCCCATTGGCTGGCCGTGCAACCCGATGCGGTCTGGCTGCGTCAGCCGATTAATGGCCAGTGGCACGATCTGACTTGGCGCCAGGTCGATGATCAGGCCCGGCGTTTGGCCAGTGCGCTGCTGGCGCTGGGTTGTGCGCCGGGGGATCGCGTGGCGCTGCTGTCGAAGAATTGCGCCGAGTGGTTCATCTGTGATCTGGCGATCATGATGGCCGGCTTGATCAGCGTGCCGCTCTATCCGCTGCAAACCGCCGAGAGCATCGCCTATGTGCTGGACCATGCACAGTGCAAGGTGATCCTGCTCGGCAAGCTGGATGATGCCGACAAACTGGAGGTTGGCATTGGCCCGCAGCTGACGCGCATTGCGCTGCCGTACCCAACCTTGGCCTGCGCCCATGACTGGCACGCTTTGCTGGCCATGCACCAGCCGCTACAGGCGGTGGCGGTGCAGCAGCCCGAGCAAGTGTTGACCCTGGTGTATACCTCCGGCACCACTGGTAACCCCAAGGGCGTGATGCTCTCGGTGCACGCCATGGCCTTTACCGCAGCCAACGCCTGCGCGGAAATGCACATGAGCCCGCGGGACAGGTTCTTTTCCTTTCTGCCGTTGTCGCATGTGGCCGAGCGTTTTATGGTCGAGTTCAACAGCCTGTATTGCGGTGCGCCGGTGGGCTTTGTCGAGTCGATGGAGACCTTTGCCAGCGATTTGCGTCATGTGCGGCCCACGGTGTTTTTCGCCGTGCCACGGCTGTGGACGCGCTTTCAGCAAGGCGTGTTGGAGAAGCTGCCGCAGGCCAAGTTGTCCCGGCTGCTGCGCATCCCGCTGCTGGGCTGGCTGGTGGCGCGCAAGATTCGCCGCGGCCTGGGGCTGGATCAGGCACGGATCATGATCTCCGGCGCCGCAGCGATTTCCCGTGGCCTGCTCGACTGGTATCAAGCCATCGGCCTGACCCTCTGTGAAGGCTACGGGATGAGCGAAAACGTCGCCTATGGCTGCTTCAACAGACCCGGGCAGGTGCGTTTTGGCACCGTGGGCCGGGCGATGCGAGGGCTGGAAGTGCGCATCGCCGAGAATGGTGAAATTCTGTTTCGCAGCCCGACGCTGATGCTCGGTTACTACCTGGACCCGGAGAAAACCGCCGAGACCTTGAAAGACGGCTGGCTGCACACCGGCGACAAGGGCGAGCTGGACAGCGACGGCTACTTGCGCATCACCGGGCGAGTTAAAGACATCTTTAAAACCACTAAAGGCAAGTACGTGGCACCGGCGCCGATCGAGGGGGAAATCGCCAAGAACAGTCTCGTTGAGCAGGTCTGTTTGATGGGCAGTAATCTCGATCAACCGTTGGCGCTGATTGAGCTGTCACCGGCAGCGCGATTGCTACCCGCCGGCCAGGTTAGCGCCGATTTGCAGGCGACCCTGGCGCACCTCAATACCCAGTTGCAACCCCATGAGCGGATTAGCCATTTTGTCCTGGTGCGCGAGCCTTGGACGGTGGACAACGGCTGCATGACGCCAACCATGAAGATCCGTCGCAATGTGCTGGAGGCGCGATACGCCGAATTAGTCGCCGCACTGCCGGCACGCCAGCCGTTGTATTGGGAAACCTGAAAGGAAGTGAATTAATGAAAGGCCCGTTGTCATCGCTGAAAGTGCTGGATTTCTCCACCCTGTTGCCGGGGCCTTTCGCTTCGCTGCTGCTGGCTGACATGGGCGCCGAGGTGCTGCGTATCGAGTCACCGACCCGTATCGATCTGGTGCGGGTGTTGCCGCCCCATGATGAGGGCGTGTCGGCCAGTCACGCCTACCTCAATCGCAATAAGCGCGGCATGGCCCTTGACTTGAAACAGCCGGCGGCAGTGGAGATGGTCAAGCAGCTGGTTGCTGACTACGACATCGTGCTGGAGCAGTTTCGCCCTGGAGTGATGGAGCGCCTGGGGTTGGGTTACGCCGCGCTCAAGGCGATCAATCCACGGTTGATTTATGTGTCGATCACCGGCTATGGCCAAACCGGCCCGTACAAGGATCGCGCCGGCCATGACATCAATTATCTGGCCTTGACCGGCGTCGCCAGCTACACCGGCCGCCGCGACACTGGGCCCTTGCCACTGGGGATTCAGGCCGCCGACATCGCCGGAGGCTCTTTGCACGGGGTGATGGGGCTGCTGGCGGCGGTGATCCAGCGCCAGGTCACGGGCGAGGGCCAGTATGTGGATGTGAGCATGAGTGATTGCGCCTTTAGCCTGCACGCCATGGCTGGCGCCGGTTTTCTGGCCTGTGGCGTGGAGCCTGAAATGGAAAATCAGGCGCTGAATGGCGGCAGTTTTTACGATTACTACCGCACTCGCGATGGCCGCTGGTTCTCGGTCGGCAGCCTGGAGCCGCAGTTTATGCAGCAGCTGTGCGCCGCCATTGGCCGGCCGGAACTGGCCAGCCGTGGCTTGTCACCCAAGCCTGAAGAGCAGCAGGCGCTCAAGCGCGAAATTCAGCTGGAGTTCGAGAAGCGCGACTTTGCCGACTGGCGTGAAGTGTTTGCCGCTCTGGACGCCTGCGTCGAGCCGCTGCTGGGGTTGGCCGAGGCGGCTGAGCATCCGCAGATGCTGGCCCGTGAAATGTTGGTCGAGGTACCGCGGGTCGGTAAAACGCCGCAACGGCAAATCGCTTGCCCGATCAAATTTTCCAGCGGTTTGCCCGCGCCCCGGCATATCGGCGCCCCGGTAGGGGCGCACACCGCCGAGGTGCTGCTGGAGTTGGGGTACAGCGCTGAGCAGATCGCCGAGCTGCGCGCCGGCAAGGTGATCACTTAGCGGCTGCTTTCCTGCTGTGCCTATGCTAAAAAAGCGGCCCAAGCAGGCCGTGTGAAAACGTAGCGAGCGAAGGTTAGGCAAGGCGAAAACAGGCGAGGATGCGGAGTTTACGAGTTGTAAATGAGCAGTACTCGCGGTGCTCGCCCCTTGGGCCGCACTGAAGTGCGTTCAGCGGGCAAGCCCGCTGTCCGAGCCTGTTTTCAACGCGGCATAACCGAGCGTAGTAGTTTTCACACTGCTTGCTACGACGCCGTTGTCGGCAGAGAACAAGGAGCAACAAAAGCATGGGCAAGCATTCAGGAATGAGCACGGCACTGGCGCTGCTATTGAGCTCCGGAATAGCCTGCGCCGCAGAGCCGGCGAGCGAGACCAGCACCCTCAAGGAATCGGCCAAGGCCGCGGTGTCGTCGGCGATTTCTGCCGGCAAGAACCTTTTGGGCGGCGCCTCCGAAGGCGTCACCGAAGGCCGCGAGTCGGCCCAGGGCGCCGATGGCGCGTTGATCATTTCCCAGCTCGACCAACTGGACGGCAAGGTCGAGGTGAAACTGCTGAAAGTCGAAGCCGTCGAAGGCAACCTCAGCGCCTTGCTCGGTTTTAAAAACCTCACCGACAAGCCCGTACGCCTGATCAACCTCTGGCAAAACGGCGCGCTGCTGGCCATCGACCAAGATGACTACTCCAGCAGTCTGATTCCTGGCATCGACAACCCTGACGAAGTCACAGTGCCGCCGAAGACCGGTGTGCGGCAGAAGTTCGTGTTCCAGGGACCGGTGGAAGGGCCGAAGTCGGTGCGCATGTGGGGTAAGGATTTCAACGTCGTTAAATAAGCGAGAGGGTTTATGGTCACTTGTTATCTGCGCTATGTCCTCGACCCAAACAAGCTCAAGGAATTCGAGCACTACGGCAAACTGTGGATCCCCCTGGTCGCGCGCTTTGGCGGCCAGCACCACGGCTACTTTCTGCCATCCGAAGGCGCCAACAATATCGCCCTGGCGCTATTCACTTTTCCCAGCCTGGCCACCTACGAACAGTACCGCCACGACTCCATGCAAGACCCCGAATGCCAGGCCGCCTTTCAGTACGCCCAAGACACTCAGTGCATCTTCAGCTATGAGCGCAGCTTCTTTCGGCCGGTATTCGAATAGGCGCTGCTGCACTTGGGGCATGCCGATAGTTTTCCTACTCTTTACGCTGCTCTCCGCTGTACATCAGCGTCGCTTTGCAGCTGCGGCAGTAGTAACGACGCCCTTTGCGCACCAGGCTGTGGCGCTGGACGGAGAAGGGGAAGTCGCGATCGGGGCAGGCGCAACGGTAGACGAAGCGGGTCACGCTGCGGCGCTGGATTTCGTAGGTGTGGCAGCGGTCAGCGGGCAGTTCGTACACGCCCATCATGATCAGTTGCCATTCTTCGCCGTGGGGCTGGATGTGCCGGCCGAACATTTCCCGGGCAATCATGTGCGCAACTTCGTGGGCCACGGTCTGCTTGAGGAAGTGTTCTTGGTTCTCACGGTACAGCTGAGGGTTGAAACGCAGCAGGTTTTCGTCGAGGTGGGCGACCCCGGCTTTTTGTCCCCTTAACTTGAGGCTGACTTCCGGGCGGGTAAAGCGGCGTTTAAAAAACGCCTCGGCTTGCTGATAGCAGCTTTCAATCCGCTGGTTGAGTTGTTCTGGCATGCACGGCTCCGGTGAGTCCGCCAATTATGCCCAAGCCGGTCAAAAGCAGCAGCCAGAAAACGACGAAGCCGCTCTATGAGCGGCTTCGTTATCCGTGGAACAAACCTCAACTGATCCTCAACTGGTGTAAACCGGGCCTATGCCTATGCCCCAGAGAATCACCGACAGCGCCATCATCGACACCAGTACCACCAAGCCTACGGCCAGTACTGAGCTGGAGAACAAAAAGCCTTCCTCGGCAGGGATATTCATAAAGGTCGGAATCCCCACATAGAGCAGGTAAACCGTGTAGCAGATGGCCGCAGTGCCGACGAACATTGCCAGCCACAGGTTAGGGTAGAGCGCCGCCAGTCCGCCGATAAACAGTGGTGTGGCGGTGTACGCTGAAAACACCACGCTTTGCGCCATGCTTGGTGCGGCGTCATAGGTGCGCGCCATCCAGTGCACCACTGCCGCCATCACCGCAACTCCAGCCAGCATGGCCAGGTAGGACATGATGGTCATCTGTAAAGCGCTTGCTTGTGTAAGCATTACCGGTGCCCCGCTGCCGATGGTCCAACCGACTTTGGTGGTGCCGATGAAGGCCGAGACTGCAGGGATGGCTGCCAGCAGCAGCACGTGGGTAAGGTACATGTGGCTGATGCTTTCTTCGTCGCCACGAATCTCTTGCCATTCCTCATCGGGATGGGTGAAAAGTCCCCAGACGTGATGGATCATGCTGCACCTCCTATTATTATTGCGATCACCCCAGCAAGCGCCCGCTGCGCATGGGTAGCGCCAGCGGGTGCGTAGGCCGATTCAGTGCGACCGTATGTCGCAGTATAGGCAGAGGTTTGCGAGCTTGCGGGTCAGCGCGTTAGAGCAAATTTGCTCATTAAACTCATCTGTAATAGCGCTGCAGTATTTCGAAGGCCAAGTTGATCGATTGCAGCCGGCTGGTGCTGCCGCCTCGATCGGGGTGATGTTGGCTGACTAACTGTCGGTAGCGGTGCTTGATGCGAGCCAGATCAAGTGCCGGTTGAGCGCTAAGCTCAAACAGTTCGAGGGCCGCACGCTGCTCGTCGCCACCTTGCAGGCGGGTCCAAAAGCTGGCGAGTAGTTGCTCAACGTCGTGGGCATTGGTGCTTTGCAGGTGCTGCAGGTCTAAATAGTAGTCGCGCAGCGGGTCATGCTCGGCTAACTCGGCGCTGCCGGCTTGGTAGGGCAGTAACTGGCAGCACAGCGGGCTGATTTGCAAGTGTGCGCTGCGCGCTAGCCAGAGTCGTTCACGCAAGCGGTAGAGCGCGTTGAAAATCAGGAAATGGGTCTGAAACAGCGCCAGATGCGGGTCGCTCGCCAGGTTGTCTAACGGCGTCGATTGTTGTTGTCTGAGTTGCTGGATCAGCTGGTATTCGCTACAGCCGTCGCTGGCGGCTTGTAATAGCGCTAGCAACTGTTCGGCGAGATCTGTGGGGGGCTGGATGTTAGAAGTCATGGGCTGAGATTAGCACGGCGTTTTGCGCGATTGCGGTGCTGGGGTGTGCCGGGCTTTATGAGTAAAATGCCGGACTTTTACGACTCCTGCGGATTTTAGCGCGCCATGAGCAGCCTTTCGGTCAACCAAATTAAACTTCAGAAGCGTCTGCGCCGCCTGGCCGGCGAGGCGATCACCGATTTCAAGATGATTGAAGACGGTGACAAGGTGATGGTCTGCCTGTCTGGCGGTAAAGACAGCTACACCATGCTCGATGTATTGCTGCACCTGCAAAAGGTCGCGCCGATCAAGTTCGAGATAGTCGCGGTCAACATGGACCAGAAGCAGCCGGGTTTTCCTGAACATGTGCTGCCGGCGTACCTGGAGTCTGTCGGGGTGGCCTATCACATCATCGAAAAAGACACCTATTCGGTGGTCAAAGAGATGATTCCCGAGGGCAAGACCACCTGCTCGCTGTGCTCGCGTTTGCGCCGCGGCACGCTCTATACCTACGCCGATGAAATTGGCGCGAACAAGATGGCACTGGGGCATCATCGCGACGACATTTTGGAAACCTTTTTCCTCAATATGTTTTATGGCGGCACACTCAAGGCCATGCCGCCCAAGCTACTGTCGGACGACGGTCGTAACGTGGTGATCCGGCCCCTGGCCTACTGCAAAGAGGTCGATATCGAGGAATACTCCCAGCTCAAGGAGTTCCCGATCATCCCGTGCAATCTCTGCGGCTCGCAGGAGAACTTGCAGCGCCAGGTCGTTAAAGAAATGCTGCAAGAGTGGGAGCGCAAGACGCCGGGACGTACCGACATCATGTTTCGCGCTTTGCAGCATGTGGTGCCGTCGCAATTGGCTGATCGTGACCTGTTTGACTTTGCCAGCCTGCGTATCGATGACAGCGCCACACCGCGCTTTGTCGATGTGATGAACCTCTAGCAGCTTGCTAACGGACTTGGCTGAGGCGAGCTGCCTCGGCATCTATATATAGCTGCATATAGCTGTGAGGGATGCGGATGCGCGACTACAAATGGCTGCATGAGTACTGCCTGAACCGTTTTGGATCGGCCGCTGAGCTTGAGGCGTATTTGCCGCTGCCCAAGACTGCCGCTGAACTGCGGCAGATCAGCGATGACCGTTACTTGTCGCTGATCGCCCTGCGGGTGTTTCGCGCCGGGCTAAAGCACAGCCTGGTCGATGCCAAATGGCCGGCGTTCGAGACTGCGTTTTTTGGCTTTGCCCCGGAAAAAGTCGTGCTGATGGGCGCCGAGCACCTGGAGCGGCTGATGCAAAACGCCCAGTTGATTCGCCATCTCGGCAAGCTCAAGAGTGTGCCGCGCAATGCGCAGATGGTGCTGGATGTGGCGCGTGAACATGGCAGTTTCGGTGCGCTGATTGCCAATTGGCCGGTGACCGATAGCGTTGGGCTGTGGAAGTACCTGGCCAAACACGGTACCCATCTGGGCGGGCTATCGGCGCCGCGCTTGCTGCGGATGATGGGCAAAGACACCTTTATACCTTCCGACGATGTGGTCGCCGCCCTCAAGGCGCAGCAGATCATCGACAAGACCCCCAGCAGCCTAAAAGACCTGGCCGCCGTACAGGCGGCGTTCAATCAGTGGCACGCGCAAAGCGGGCGGCCTATGTGTCAGCTGTCGGTGATGCTGGCCCACACGGTCAATCACTGAGTGGCAAAGAGTTCCCTTGGGTGCGGCAGACTCAGTCCTGAACTGACGAACGGTTATAAGGGCTCGAATGGGCGATAAGTTGAATCCTGGGTTCAGTTTTATTGCGCGCCGCTATGTACCGTTTTCAGTAGCTTTAAGGTTTTTTGCGGGTGTTTTGGTGCGTCGAAGGGGCGCAATTTAAGCGTCGGCCCTTAGAGCGATTGCCGATGGTTATAAGTCACACTATGGCTAATAAAATTTGCATCTAAGGGGGCTGGAGGGCATATTCAGGCCCTTCAAATAATTACAGACACGGCCGTGCCCATGCTCAATCGCTTCGCACCTCTCGTTACGCTGGCATTTGCCGCCCTCTTGTCCGCCTGTACTGGACAATCTGTGCAGCCTCAAATTGCTCTGCAGCCCGTATCTTTGCCGCTGGCTGAGCCTACCCATGAGCAAGTTGCTGAATTGACTGACGAGAAGCCTTATCAGCTACCGATCTTGGCTGACAGCATCCTCGATCGTGGTTTTGAGTTGGTCGGCACGCGCTATCGCGCTGGCGGTGCTACAACCAAAAGCGGCTTTGATTGCAGTGGCTTTGTCGGCTATTTGTTTCGCGAAGAAGCCGGGATCAAGCTGCCACGCTCAACCCGCGAAATGATCAATCTGGATGCACCGTTGATTGCCCGCAATGAGCTAGAGCCGGGCGATATCGTGTTCTTCAATAATCGTGGCCGTGGTCGCGTAAGCCATACCGGTATCTATATCGGTGACGACCAATTCATTCATTCCTCCAGCAGTCGCAGTGGCGGCGTGCGGGTGGATAGCCTGGATGATCGTTACTGGCGCACCAGCTTTATGGAAGCCAAACGGGTATTGGCGCAAGCGCCAGCCCAGCCGCAGCGTAATCCGCTCCACCCCTAAGTGATTGTCGCGCCCTGACCCTTGCGTCAGGGCCTGCGGCGCGGCAGAGTAGGGCGCATCCAGCCTCAGGGTAGCCCGAAGATGCCAAACTTGGCCCGCATTGCTCTCGTCCTCGTTACTGCCCTGCTGACCGCCTGTGTCAGTCATGTTCCACCAAGCCCTGTAGTGCATGCGCCAATCGAGCAGTTTTCACCGGCTGCCGATGATGTGCTGCTGCGCGCCATTGGGCTGGTCGGCACCCCCTATGTGTATGGCGGCAATACCCCGCAAAGCGGTTTTGATTGCAGCGGCCTGATCGGTTACGTCTATCGCGATGCGGCCGGCATAGTGCTGCCGCGCTCGACCCGTGAGCTGCTGGCTATGCCGGTGCCGAGTATCCGGCGCGAGGCGTTGCAGACCGGTGATCTGGTGTTTTTTGCCACCAGTGGCGGCGCTAAGGTCAGCCATGCCGGTATTTATGTCGGCGATGGGCGCTTTGTTCATGCCCCCTCCAGTGGTGGTACGGTGCGGCTGGAGAGCTTGTCGACGGCCTATTGGCAAAAGAGTTATCTAAACGCCAAGCGCGTGCTTGAGGCTAATCGACTCGCAGCGCAGGGCTGGCCTGCGGGTAGCTAGCCGGTCAGTAGTCTCGGAATAAAGTGGGCGGCCTGTGGGTCGCCCATTTTTTTTTGCGGTGGCGGGCGACTAGTACCATGGTCGAATAGCTGCGGTGGAGTTGCGGTGCTAAAAATGAACCCATAGAAAACAACAACATTATTTCTGAGAGGTAACCGCCATGAGTGCCGCTTCCCTGTATCCCGTGCGTCCCGAAGTGGCCGCCCAGTCATTGACCGACGAAGCTACCTATAAGTCCATGTACCAGCAGTCGGTGATCAACCCCGACGGCTTCTGGCGTGAGCAGGCCAAGCGGCTGGACTGGATTACGCCTTTCACCAAGGTCAAGCAGACCTCGTTCGACGATCACCATGTCGATATCAAGTGGTTCGCCGATGGCACTCTGAACGTTTCCGCCAACTGCCTCGACCGGCACTTGGAAGAGCGCGGTGAGCAGGTTGCCATTATCTGGGAAGGCGACGACCCGGCCGATCATCAAGAAATCACCTATCGCCAGCTGCACGAGCAGGTCTGCAAGTTTGCCAACGCCTTGCGCGGTCAGGATGTGCATCGCGGCGACGTGGTGACCATCTATATGCCGATGATTCCCGAGGCGGTGGTGGCCATGCTGGCCTGCACCCGTATCGGCGCTATTCACTCAGTGGTGTTCGGTGGCTTCTCGCCAGAGGCATTGGCCGGGCGGATTATCGATTGCCAGTCAAAAATAGTGATCACCTCCGATGAGGGCGTGCGCGGCGGCAAGAAAACCCCGCTGAAGGCCAATGTGGATGACGCGCTGGCCAACCCTGACACCAGCAGCGTGCAGAAAATCATCGTGGTGCGTCGCACCGGTGGCGAGATCAAGTGGCACCCCCATCGCGACGTTTGGTACGAAGACCTGATGAAGGTGGCTGCCAGTGTTTGCGCACCTAAAGAAATGGGCGCCGAAGACCCGCTGTTTATCCTTTACACCTCCGGGTCCACCGGCAAGCCCAAAGGCGTGCTGCACACCACTGGCGGTTATCTGCTGTACGCAGCGTTAACCCATGAGCGGGTATTCGACTACCGCCCTGGCGAAGTCTACTGGTGCACCGCCGATGTTGGCTGGGTCACCGGCCACAGTTATATCGTCTACGGGCCTTTGGCCAATGGCGCCACCACTGTGCTGTTTGAAGGTGTGCCGAACTACCCGGACATGACTCGGGTGGCGAAAATCGTCGACAAGCACAAAGTTAGCATCCTCTATACCGCGCCAACGGCGATTCGCGCCATGATGGCCCAGGGCAAAGCCGCGATGCAGGGCGCCGACGGCTCCAGCTTGCGCCTGCTGGGTTCGGTCGGTGAGCCGATCAATCCAGAAGCCTGGCACTGGTACTACGAAGAAGTGGGCAAGTCACGCTGCCCGATCGTCGATACTTGGTGGCAGACCGAAACCGGCGGCGTGATGATCAGTCCGCTGCCGGGCGCCACGGCGCTTAAGCCGGGCTCGGCGACTCGGCCGTTCTTCGGTGTGCAGCCGGCCTTGGTGGACAATATGGGCAATCTGGTGGAGGGCGCTGCCGAAGGCAATCTGGTGATTATCGATTCATGGCCGGGTCAGGCGCGCAGCCTGTATGGCGACCATGATCGCTTCGTAGACACCTACTTCAAGACCTTCAAGGGCATGTACTTCACCGGCGACGGTGCGCGGCGCGACGAGGATGGCTACTACTGGATCACCGGTCGCGTCGATGACGTGTTGAACGTGTCCGGCCACCGCATGGGCACTGCCGAAATCGAGAGCGCCATGGTGGCTCACCCGAAAGTCGCCGAGGCTGCCGTGGTCGGCATGCCCCACGACATCAAGGGCCAGGGCATCTATGTGTATGTCACCTTGAATGACGGTGAAGAACCTTCCGAGCAGTTGCGTCAGGAATTGAAAAATTGGGTCCGTAAGGAGATCGGTCCGATCGCCTCGCCGGACGTGATCCAGTGGGCTCCGGGTTTGCCGAAGACTCGCTCGGGTAAGATCATGCGCCGTATCCTGCGCAAGATCGCAGTGGCCGAGTACGACACGCTCGGCGACATCTCCACACTGGCCGATCCTGGCGTGGTGCAGCATCTAGTTGAGACCCATCGCAGCATGCAAACGGCCTGATAAAGGTCGTTATTAAGCCCCGGTACAGCCACAAGCTGTGCCGGGGCTTAATTGTTTCTATTGGGGGTAAAAATATTAGTGCAATTTAAATCGGCCTTTTTGCGGGCGGGCTGTGCATTTGCAGTGGGTATTCCCAGCACCAAAGGTAACCTTTGTGGGTAGCAGGTTGCTCTTTGATGGGGCATTTTGGAGCGCTTCTGACTATTTGTGCCGCTTGTCGAATGGCTGTAAGTGGCGTTTTAGAAGGGTTTTTTGATTGTTGGCGGGGTTATTGCATTTATCATTGGTTAGCAAATCTTTCTTGTGCTGCATGTTCTGTGGCTCATGTCAATCCGTTCGCGCTGCCGAGCAGGCCCTTGTGTAACTAGTTGTCGCATTGAAGAAATATCGGCTTTAGGCCTGTCGCTAGAATGCAGCACGCGCAGATCCTGCCGTTGCGCCGCTTCGGCGCACGGCAAATACAGCGACTGTTTCTACACTTAATGCACGCATATGCCGGGCGTTTGGATTTCTGCCATCTGCGGCTAATTACACTTGAAGGAGTCTCACGATGAAGAGCATTGCACTTCTTGGCGCCCTGGCGCTGTCGCTGTTGTCGTCGTTGGCGCAGGCCGATGAAGCCAAGCCACTGCGTATTGGCATCGAGGCGGCCTACCCACCCTTTGCGATGAAAACCCCCGAAGGCGCTATCACTGGTTTTGACTACGACATCGGCAACGCCCTGTGCGCCGAAATGCAGGTCAAGTGCGTCTGGATCGAGCAAGAGTTCGACGGCCTGATCCCGGCCCTGAAAGTGCGTAAGTTCGATGCGGTGTTGTCGTCGATGAACATCACCGAAGAGCGCTTGAAGTCGGTAGATTTCAGCAAGAAATACTACAACTCACCGGCGCGTTTGGTGATGAAGGCCGGTACCGAGGTGATAAATCCTCTGGTCGACCTGCAGGGCAAGAAGGTCGGTGTGCAGCGCGCCTCCATCTACGATCGCTACGCCACCGAAGTGTTCGCCCCAGCCGGTATAGAAGTGGTGCGTTACGGCTCGCAGAACGAGATCTTTCTTGACCTGACTTCCGGTCGCGTCGATACCACCCTGGCCGATGCGGTCAATATCGACGATGGTTTCCTCAAGACCGATGCCGGTAAAGGTTTCGCTCTGGTCGGGCCGACTGTTAGCGACCCGAAATACTTTGGCGAAGGTGCCGGTATTGCCGTGCGCAAGGGTGACAAGGCGCTGGCAGACAAATTCAGCGCAGCCATTGCCGCCATTCGCGCCAACGGTAAGTACCAGGAAGTGCAGGGTAAGTACTTCCAGTTCGACATCTACGGCGACTGACTTTAGGGCTCGGGCGTTTCCTGAAAGTGGCACAAACTTCAGTCTGCGGTTGTGCCACTTTTTCGTTGTAGCGGTGTTGCCCGCGTTGTTGGGCGTACCGCCTGAGGAGCTAAACCATGCTTAACGGCTATGGCTCGACCATTCTTGAGGGGGCTTGGCTGACTTTGGCGCTGGCCTTGTCGTCGATGACCCTGGCCTGTGCGCTGGGGCTGCTCGGCGCGGCGTTTCGCCTGTCGCCGATTCGCTGGTTAGCGCTGCTGGGTGAAACCTACGCCACGGTGATTCGCGGGATTCCTGATCTGGTGCTGATTCTGCTGATTTTCTACGGCGGTCAGGACCTGATCAACAGACTCGCACCCTTGCTTGGCTATGACGAATACATCGATATCAATCCCTTTGTCGCCGGTGTCGGCACCCTGGGTTTTATCTTTGGTGCCTATCTGTCGGAGACCTTTCGCGGTGCCTTTATGTCGATCCCGCAAGGGCAGGGCGAGGCGGGTGCGGCGTATGGCATGAGCGGGGTGCAGGTGTTTTTTCGCATTCTGGTGCCGCAGATGATTCGCCTGGCGATTCCGGGTTTTACCAATAACTGGCTGGTGCTGACCAAGGCCACTGCGTTGATCTCAGTGGTCGGCCTGCAAGACATGATGTTTCGGGCCAAGAGCGCGGCCGATGCGACCCATCAGCCCTTTACGTTTTTCCTCGCGGTGGCGGCGCTGTATCTGCTGCTGACCAGTGTTTCGTTGCTGGCGCTGCGCGCCTTGGAGCAGCGTTACTCGGCGGGTATCAAGACGGTGGAGCTGTGATGCGGGGGGCTAATGCGTGATTTTTGACTTTTCGGTGATCTGGGCCAACTTGCCGCTGTACCTGGGTGGCGTGCTGGTAACCCTGAAGATTTTGCTGATTTCCCTTGGTTTTGGCTTGTTGTTGGCCATTCCACTGGGATTGATGCGGGTGTCGAAGCAGCCCTGGGTGAATTTCCCGGCCTGGCTGTACACCTATGTGATTCGTGGCACGCCGATGCTGGTGCAGCTGTTTCTGATCTATTACGGTCTGGCTCAGTTTGAGGCGGTGCGCGCCAGCGCGTTGTGGCCATATTTGTCCAATGCCACCTTTTGCGCCTGCCTGGCCTTTGCGATTAACACCAGCGCCTACAGCGCGGAGATTCTTGCTGGCAGTTTGAAGACTATTCCGCCCGGCGAGATCGAAGCCGCTAAGGCCGTGGGCATGTCGCGGGCCAAGCTGTATCGGCGGATTTTGCTGCCCTCGGCCTTGCGCCGGGCGCTGCCGCAGTACAGCAACGAAGTGATCATGATGCTGCACACCACCAGCCTGGCCTCGATTGTGACCTTGATCGACATCACCGGCGCGGCGCGCACCATCAGCTCGCAGTACTACTTGCCGTTTGAGGCGTTTATTACCGCTGGCGCCTTTTATCTGTGTCTGACCTTTATTTTGGTGCGCCTGTTCAAGCTGGCCGAGCACCGTTGGCTGGCCTACCTGGCGCCGCGCAAGCACTAGGCCTGGCTGCTAAATCCCCTGATAAACCGCATTCGTTTACGAGAATCCAGACCATGTACAAACTTGAAGTCCAGGACCTGCACAAGCGTTACGGCAGTAATGAGGTGCTCAAGGGTGTGTCGCTGGCGGCCAAAGCCGGCGATGTGATCAGTATTATTGGCTCCAGCGGCTCGGGCAAAAGCACTTTCCTGCGTTGCATCAATCTGCTGGAGCAGCCGCATGCCGGCAAGATTTTGCTCAACGGCGAGGAGCTTAAACTAGTCGCCAACAAGGACGGCGCGCTGAAAGCGGTCGACCCTAAACAGTTACAGCGCATGCGCTCACGGTTGTCCATGGTGTTTCAGCACTTCAACCTCTGGTCGCACATGAGCGCCCTGGAAAACGTCATGGAAGCGCCGGTGCATGTGCTCGGCATGGACAAAAAGGAAGCGCTGGCCAAGGCCGAGCACTACCTGAACAAGGTCGGCGTCGCCCACCGTAAAGATGCCTATCCTGCGCACATGAGTGGCGGCGAGCAGCAGCGCGTGGCCATAGCTCGCGCCCTGGCGATGGAGCCGGAGGTGATGTTGTTTGACGAGCCGACCTCGGCGCTCGACCCGGAGTTGGTCGGTGAGGTGCTTAAGGTCATGCAAGATCTCGCGCAAGAAGGCCGCACCATGGTGGTGGTCACCCACGAAATGGGTTTTGCCCGCGAGGTGTCGAACCAGTTGGTGTTCTTGCACAAAGGTCTGGTCGAGGAGCGTGGTTGTCCGAAAGAAGTGCTGGCCAATCCGCAGTCCGAGCGCTTGCAACAATTTCTTTCCGGCAGTTTGAAGTAAGTGTTGGAGCCCGCAGCTAGACTGCCTGTCATGACTAGCACTGTGCGTCGTATCGGTTTTCTGCTGTGGCCGGGTACTCGGGCCATTACTTTGGCGCTGGCTGAAGAAGCCTTGCGGGTGGCGCAGCGCGTCCATCCGGACGTGCACTATGAGCTGCG
>JAURXE010000112.1 GCA_030654635.1 Pseudomonas sp. | reverse complement strand
AGCAGCTGAATGCCGGGGGCTGGCTGCTGCTGGAACACGGTTTCGATCAGGCCGAGGCGGTGCGTGAATTGCTCAGTGCCCAAGGTTTTATGGCGGTGGAAAGCCGTCTGGATCTGGGCGGTCATCAACGAATTTCCCTCGGGCAGTGGCCACTATGAATGTGCAACTCAACGATGAAGAGCTGCTGCGCTACAGCCGGCAGATTCTGCTGGCCCAGGTGGATATCGCCGGTCAGCTCAAGCTGAAAAACAGCCGGGTGCTGATCGTCGGTCTCGGCGGCCTCGGTTCACCGGTGGCCCTGTACTTGGCGGCGGCTGGCGTCGGCGAGTTGCATCTGGCGGATTTCGACAAGGTCGATCTGACCAACCTGCAACGGCAAATCGCCCACGACAGCCACAGTATCGGTCAGCTCAAGGTCGAGTCAGCGGCCACGCGTTTGCGGGCAATCAATCCGGCCATCAGCCTCAAACTGTATCCGGCTGGTTTAGATGCCGATTCGCTGGATGCGGCGGTGGCTGGCGTCGACCTGGTGCTCGATTGCTCGGACAACTTCAGTACCCGCACAGCGGTGAATGCCGCCTGTGTGGCGGCGGGTAAACCCTTGGTCAGCGGCGCGGCGATTCGCCTGGAAGGGCAGCTGGCGGTGTTTGATCCGCGCCGTGCCGACAGTCCTTGCTACCACTGCCTGTACGGTCATGGCAGCGAGGCCGAGCTGACTTGCAGCGAAGCCGGCGTGCTCGGCCCGCTGGTGGGTTTGGTCGGCAGCCTGCAGGCCTTGGAAGCGCTGAAGCTGCTGGCCGAGTTTGGCGAGCCACTGGTGGGCCGTTTGCTGTTGATCGACGGCTTTGGCAGCCGCTTTCGCGAACTTAAGGTCAAGCGCGATCCGGCCTGCAGCGTCTGCGGCGTGACTGATGGTCAGTGAAGGGCCGATTGCAAAGCTGAGCCGCGAAGCGCCAATCGGTGTTTTCGATTCGGGTGTCGGCGGCCTCTCGGTACTGGGTGAAATTCGTGCCCTGCTGCCGCAGGAATCCTTGCTCTATGTGGCCGACAGCGGTCATGTGCCCTACGGCGAGAAAAGCCCGGAATTTATCCGTATACGCAGCCAGAAGATTGCCGAATTCCTGCTTAATCAGGGCGCCAAAGCCTTGGTGCTGGCCTGTAATACCGCCACCGCAGCGGCCATAGCTGAGCTGCGTGGGCGCTATCCGCAACTGCCGATTATCGGCATGGAACCGGCGGTCAAACCCGCCGCCGCCGCCACCCAGAGCGGCGTGGTCGGCGTGCTGGCCACCACCGGCACGCTGAAAAGCGCCAAGTTCGCCGCCTTACTCGATCGTTTCGCCAATGATGTGCGGGTCATAACTCAGCCGTGCCCCGGCTTGGTCGAGCAGATCGAAACCGGCGAGTTGGATGCTGAGGCCACCCGTGTGCTGCTTTGGGGCTTGGTTCAGCCGCTGCTGGCCGAGGGCTGCGACACGCTGATTCTCGGCTGCACCCATTACCCCTTTATCAAACCGTTGCTGCGCCAATTGCTGCCGGCCTCGGTCAGCCTGATCGACACCGGCGCCGCGGTGGCGCGGCAGTTACAGCGGCTCTTGGCTGAGCGGCAGTTGCTCGCGCCCGGCCCGGCGCGGCCCACGCAGTTCTGGTCGAGTGCCAACTGCCAGCAACTGGACCAGGTATTGCCGCTGCTCTGGGGTCCGGCCACCGCGGTTAAGCCGCTGACTGACTGACTGGCCATTTGCATGGCCGTCTTTCGCTTGGCTGAAACATTTCTATACTCCAGGCATCTGCCAATCGTTGAGTCTTAAAAACACTAAGAAAAGGACCTTGCTATGCACAAACTCTTCAACTTGCTCGCGATTGCGGGCTTTTCGTTGGGCGCGACTGTCGGCGCACAAGCGGCTGATCTGGCGTTTTCGGTAGGCTCCACCAATGACTCGACGATGACCTATCGCCTGGGGCTGCAGTGCGATTTTGGCCGTAATTTCACCGAGAGCAGTAGCGGTCGCCTGACGGGTTACTGGGACACGGCCTACACCTATTGGCAGGGCGATAAAACCGCCAGTAACAACAGCCTGTCGCTGACCCCGGTGATTGTCTATGAGTTCGCCGGCGAGACGGTTAAGCCCTATGTCGAAGCCGGCATTGGCGTGGCGCTGTTCTCAGACACCGAAGTAGAAGACCAGGACCTTGGCTCATCCTTTCAGTTTGAAGACCGCTTGGGCGTTGGCCTGCGCTTCAATGGCCAAGAGGTCGGCCTGCGCGCCATGCACTACTCCAACGCGGGTTTCAGCAGCCCCAATGATGGTGTCGAGAGCTACAGCCTGCACTACGCCCTAGCCTTCTGAGGCATCGGTCGCACTGCAAAAAGCCGGGTTTCGCTCCCGGCTTTTTTGTTGGCTGCGATTTAACCCATGCGCCTTAATTCAGCAGCCTCAACTGCTCGACCCAGATCAGTTCGCAGGCGCCGGCGCCGGTGTCGTCACGGCTCAGGGAGCTGCTCCAGCTAAAGCCGTCTTTATCATCGACCCGCACCAGCTGGCCGCTGAGTTGAATGCGCTGACCACTTTTTACCCGCGCCAAGGTCTCTGCCACCATCGTGTTGGCCGGAATCATATGCATATTGGCGCTGTGGGTTTCGATCTCGCGGCGCGGGATCGGGAACTCATCGACTTGCCAGCGGTACCAGCGGTTGCTTTGGCTGATGCGGATTTTATCCAGCACCTGTGGCTCGGCCATCGGTCCCCAGCCCAGGGCCAGGTCGGTTGGCGAAAACGCGGCGCCCCGGTCGAAGTGATAATCCTCGCGGCCCAGTACCCGCGCCTCCAGGCTGAACGCCTCAAGCGGGGTAATGCGGTAGCCCGCCAGTTGCAGGCTGCCGTCGCTGCCGCTCACTGGTAGTGGCGCGGGTCCTTGCAGTATGGCGCGCCCCAGCCAGAGCAGGGCAATCAGCGCCAGGGCGTAGATCAGGCGTTGCAAGGTCATACGAGGTTACTCAGCGATAAATAGTCGCCAGCCCTTGGCGCTCTTCTAGGCACTCGGGGGAGGCCATTTCGAACTCGCGGCACACCCAAGGACGGTTTTCGTAGATGGTGCAGAGCATGCTGTCGCGGTCCAGCGCCACGCACCAGCCGTCGTCGAGGCGCAGCATGACTTCGCCGCCCCATTGGTCGATATCGATATAGCGCTTGGGCACGCCGGTGTCGCTCAGCAGTATCACTTCCAGCTGGCAGCAGCAGGCCGCGCAGTTGGCGCAGGTGACGGCTGGCGTCGGCTCGACGCTGGCGAGGGGAATAAGCTCGGGGGCAGTTTTCATCGGCGCAGTTTAAGTCAGTCGAGGGTTTTGGTGGGCGGCAACTGACCGGTGCGCAGCTTAAATTGTCCGGTTGGCCCGCCGCACAGGTTGCCCGGCCAGGTGCTGCAGCAGTGGCATCATTAAGGCCCAGAGCAGTGCCAGGCCCACTAGGGTTGGCACGCTGCCATAGGGCAGGTGCACCCCGGCCAGCTGTGCGCCGGCATAATAGGACAGCGGCGCGCCAATGGCCCCCAGCAGACTGGCGCGCCACCAGGGGCTCGCGGTCCAGGCCAGGCTGTGTTTGAGGGTGCTGGCCAGCAGTGGCCAGAGCAGCGCCAACCACAGCGGAATCACCCAGCGCGGTTGGCCAAAATCGAAGACCCCAAGATTCAGCAGCAGACTGTCGACCGCCGTGCCCAGCAGCAGCGCACTGAGCAACAGTTTACCGTCCTGCGCCCAGCTGCTCAGCCAGCCCAGATGCACGCCCAGCACCACGAGGGGCACCAGCAGTAACCACGGCTGAGCCGGGCTAAGCACGCAGGCGAACCAGCCGAGCTGAAACAGCCCGGCATTGGCCAGCTGCTTAAGCATTGAAGCGGCCCAGCAGTGGCGCGGTTTGCGCCGCCGGTTTGGCCAGCAACAGCTGCGCGGTGCCGATGCTGCGCTCCAGGAAGCCGCCCTCGCAGTAGCACAAGTAAAACTCCCAGAGGCGGAAGAAATACGCGTCATAGCCCAGGGCTTCGAGGCTGTGTCTGGCGGCGCTGAAGTTGTCGTGCCAGAGCCGCAGGGTGCGTGCGTAGTGCATGCCGAAGTCTTCCATGTGCTGCAAGGTCATGTCGGTTTCGCGGGTCACCACGTCGAGCATTTTGCTCACCGAGGGCAGGGCGCCGCCGGGGAAAATATAGCGCTGGATAAAATCCACGCTGCGCCGCGCTTGCTCGTAGCGTTGGTCGCGAATGGTGATGGCTTGCAGCAACATCAGGCCATCGGTTTTAAGCAGCTGCGCACAGCATTTGAAGTAGGTCGGCAAAAACTTATGCCCGACCGCTTCGATCATCTCAATCGACACCAGTTTGTCGTACTGGCCGGTGAGGTCGCGGTAGTCCATCAGCAGCACGCTGATACGTTCTTGCAGACCTTGGGCCTCGATGCGTTGTTGGGTATAGGCAAACTGCTCTTTTGACAGGGTGCAGGTGGTTACCCTGCAGCCATAGTGGGTGGCGGCGTACAGCGCCATGCTGCCCCAACCGCTGCCGATTTCGAGCAGATGATCGCCCGGTTTGAGGTCGAGTTTTTGGCAGATCCGCTCCAGTTTATTCAGCTGCGCCTGCTCAAGGCTGTCGCTGGGATGCATAAACTGCGCGGCGGAATACATCATGGTCGGGTCGAGAAACTGCTCGAACAGCTGGTTGCCCAGGTCGTAATGGGCCTCGATATTTTTGCGCGAGCCTTTGCGGGTATTGCGATTGAGCCAGTGCAGCGCGCCGATTAGCGGCCGGCCAAGCTGCGCCAGGCCGCGCTCCATGGCGTCGAGTACGGCAATGTTGCTGACGAACAAACGTATTACTGCGGTCAGGTCCGGGCTGCTCCAGTAACCGTGGATGTAAGCCTCGCCCGCCCCGATGGAGCCATTGCCGGCCACCAGCGCCCAGAATCCCGAGTTGTGCAGGTTGATTTCGGCATGCAGGGCAGCGCCGGCCTGACCGAAGCTGAGCCGTTGCTCGCCGTCGTGAATCACCAGGTGGCCGTGGCGCAGCTGTTGCAGTTGGCGCAAGACGGCTTTTTTCAGCAGGCTGGCGCCGATGCCGTGGGTGCTGCGCCAGTGGCTTTTGGCACTGAGCAAATTAGTGCTTTTCATCGGTTGCCTCCTGGGTAGTCTCACGGGCCACACTGAAGCTGTCGGCGGCGGGTTGATGAGTAAAAATCGGTACACGCTTGAGCAGCAAACGCAGGGCTTGCCAATAAATCGCCAAAACAGTTTTGCCGGTCATCCACGGAAAGCTCAGTAAGTGCCGGTGCAGGCTCTGGCGGCTGAGTGCTTGGCGTTGCAGATTGAGGCTGGCGACGAACAGGCGTTGTTCACCTTGCCAGTCGGCCATCTGAATGTTCAGGCGCTCGCCGGGTTGGCTAAAGCGCATGCGGTATTCCAGCTCGCGCGGCAGAAATGGCGAGACATGCAGCGCCTTGGCCACCGCCACGTGCGACTCGCCACTGGCACCCGCGGCCAGCACATAGTGATAGCGCTCACGCCAGGGCGTATTGCTGACCTCGCAAAGAATCGCCGCCAGTTGGCCGGTCTGGTTGAAACAGTAAAAAAAGCTCGCCGGATTAAACGCCAGTCCCCAGCTGCGTGGCTGCGCCAACAGGTAAATGGTGCCGTCCGGGGTTTGCCCCAAGGCCTCGCCAACCCGCTGGCGCACGGCGTCGATCAGCGGGATGCCGGCGCGGGTAAATTGCGGCAGGAAATCCGTCTCACGAAAGCCAAAGGGCGCCCAACGACTGTGCCCGGCCAGCGGCGACAGGGCCAAAACGGCGTCTTGCTCGCTTAAATCGAGCAGCAGTAAACCCATGCGATAACGAAAACTGTGGGCTTTGGGGGCAAGCCGCTGGTGCGTCACCCAGCCGCTGTACAGGGCGCTGTTCATGGCGCTGCCGGCGCAAGGCTGGCGCCGAACGCGGCCGCCACGCGCAGTCCGCTGACCACCCCGTCTTCATGAAACCCATTGGCCCAGTAAGCACCACAGAAAAAGCTGTGGTTGGCGCCATGCAGTTCTTCCCAACGGGCCTGTGCAGCCACTCCGGCCAGGCTGTATTGCGGATGGGCATAGGTGTAACGGGCCAGAATCTGCGCCGGGTCGATGGCCGCAGTTTGGTTGAGGCTGACGCAAAAGGTGCTGGCACTTTCGATGCCCTGCAGGATGTTCATGTTGTAGGTCAGTGCCGCTGGCTGGCTAGCCGCACCGCCGAGCCGATAGTTCCAGCTGGCCCAGGCCAGACGGCGTTTGGGCAACAGGCGGGTGTCGGTGTGCAGCACCACCTCGTTGTCGGCGTAGGGCAAGTCGCCGAGGATCTGCTGCTCGGCGTCAGTCGGGGCGGCGAGTAATTGCAGTGCCTGATCGCTGTGACAGGCAAACACCACCTTGTCGAAACGTTCGCAACCATCGCTGCTGTACAGGGTGACGCCCTCGGCATCACGCTCAACCTGATATACCGGGCAGTTGAGGCGAATGCGGCTAGCGAACGAGGCGCTCAGGGGCGCCACATAGCTGCTGGAACCGCCTTGGATAACCTGCCATTGCGGGCGAACGGTGATCGACAGTAAGCCGTGATTTTTGCAGAAGCGTAAAAAGAACTGCAGCGGGAAATGCATCATCTCGGCTCGCGACATCGACCAAATCGCCGCGCCCATCGGCACTATGTACTGCTCGATAAAACGCTGGCCGTAGCCGCGCTCCTGCAGGTACTCGCCGAGGCTTAAATCGGCCGCTATGTTGTGCTGGTCGAGGTCGTCGAGGGTCTCGCGGTTGAAACGCAAAATATCGCGCAACATGCCCCAGAACCCTGCGGAAAACAGGTTGCGGCGCTGCGCAAACAAACTGTTGAGGGTGTTGCCGTTGTACTCCAGGCCGCTGACCGGGTCGCAGACGGAAAAGCTCATTTCGGTGGGCTGATAGGCGACGCCGAGTTGCTTGAGCAACTGAATAAAATTTGGGTAGGTCCAGTCGTTGAACACGATAAAGCCGGTGTCGATGGCATAGTCGCGGCCCGCCACTTGTGCGTTTACCGTGTGGGTGTGACCGCCAACCCAGGCACTGGCCTCGAACAGGCTGATGTCGTGCTCGCGGTTAAGCAGGTAAGCGGCGGTGAGGCCGCTGATACCGCTGCCGATAATGGCGATTTTCATAGCGAGTCCTTGGCGCTGCTGCGCGCCATGCGTTTACCAATGGCCAGTTGCAGGCGCTGGGGCAGGTGGGCGAGCAGCCATAAAATGGCGATAAAGGCGCCAGGGAAAGCCATCTCCAAGGGCCGTTGCTCCAGGCGTTTGGCGATATGTGCGGCAGCTTTGGCGGCTGACCAGCGCAGCGGCATGGGGAAGTCGTTTTTCTGCGTCAGTGGGGTGTCAACAAAGCCCGGGCTGATTACCGTGACGTCGATGCCTTCAGCGGCCAGGTCGATGCGCAATGCTTCGAGCAAATAGCGCAGGGCGGCTTTCGAGGCGCCATAGGCTTGCGCGCGCGGCAGCGGCAGGTAGGTGACCGAGCTGCTGACGCCGACTAGATGGGGCTTTACCCCGGCGCGCAGCAGTGGCAATGCGGCTTCGATGCAGTAGCTGGCCGAGAGTAAATTGGCCCGCATGACACGCTCGATCATGGCCGCCTGAAAGTCAGCCACCTCCAGGTATTCGCAGGTACCGGCATTCACGATCAGGGTGTCCAGTGCGCCCCACTGCTCGGTGATGGCCGCACCGATGGCGCGCACTTGTGCGGCATCGCCTAGGTCACCGGGTAGCACCAGGACTTGCCCCGGATAGCGCTGCGCCAGCGCTTGCAATGGCGCCACACTGCGGGCGCTGAGGGCCAGGTGGTGGCCTGCCTGCAGCAGCAAGTCGGCCAGTGCGGCGCCGATGCCACTGCTGGCGCCGGTCAGCCAGATGCGCCGGCTCATATCAGCCGCCGTTTCAGCCAGCGAATCGCCGTGCCCAGTAGTGGCAGGTGTTCATACAGCAAGGCGCCAGCATCGAAGTAGTCGCGGTGATGGTGCACCAGCCCGTCCCGCCAACGCAGGTGTGAACAGCCCTCGAGCCGAATCATCTGGCCGCGTGCCAGTCGTGGGTGGCTATAACTCATGGTCCAGCGCAGATAGCCCTCGCCGTCGGCAACCTGATCAAAGCCATAAAAGTCGAAACGCAGTTGCCCGACATTGGCATACAGCTGGGCAAAGTAGGCCTGTAGCTTGCCCAGCCCACGCACCTCATGCAGTGGGTCGCAAAATACCGCGTCAGTGCTGTACAGCTCGCCGAGTTTGCCCAGGCTGTGTGCATCGAGTGCAGCAAAACGGTGGGCAAATTGGCGCAGATAATCGCTCATAGCTCCTCCTGCTGGGCAAACTGCGGCAGCTGTTTAAAGGCTGCCAACGCCCGCGCCCGGCTCTTGCTCAGGTCGACTATCGGTTTTGGATAGTCGGGGCGGCCGAACAGGCCGCCGTACTGGCTTAGGGCGCTGGGGTTATGAATGTCTTTCTTGCCGACTTCGGCCAACACCGGCAACCAATGGCGGATGAAGCGTCCCTCGGCATCGAAGCGTTCGGACTGGCGCTGCGGATTGAAAATTCGAAAGTACGGCGCCGAATCGGTGCCCGTGGATGAACTCCACTGCCAGCCGCCATTGTTGGCGGCCAGGTCACCGTCGATCAGGTGGCGCATAAAAAAGCGCTCGCCCTCGCGCCAGTCGATCAGCAGATTCTTGGTCAAGAACATCGCCACGATCATTCGCAAGCGGTTATGCATCCAGCCGGTGGTCAGTAACTGGCGCATCGCCGCATCCACAATCGGGATGCCAGTGCGACCGGCTTGCCAAGCTGCCAGCTCATCAGGTGCATTGCGCCAGGCCACGGCTTCGGTGTTTGGCCGAAAGGCCCGGTGTCTTGAGACGCGCGGGTAGCCAACCAAAATATGCTTATAAAACTCGCGCCATAGCAGTTCGTTGATCCAGCACACCGCGCCTGGGTTGCCGGTGTCGAACTCGCCCCGGTTGTTGCTCAGCGCCGCATGCAAGCACTGGCGCGGCGAGATCACCCCGGCGGCCAAATAGGCCGAAAGCTGGCTG
>JAURXE010000107.1 GCA_030654635.1 Pseudomonas sp. | reverse complement strand
GTGACTGGAACAAGGCGATGCACAAGCTGCACAGCCAAAAGGCTTAAACCTCTTTATTTTCCCGAATTCATCTGCGCGAGGATTACACCATGGGTTTCAATTGCGGCATCGTCGGCCTGGGTAATCCAGGCGCTGAATACGAACAGACTCGGCATAACGCGGGAGCCCTTTTTGTTGAGCGCCTCGCCAGCCAACAAGGCGTCAGCCTGAGCAGCGACCGCAAGTATTATGGCTTGGTGGGTAAATTCAGCCACCAAGGCCGCGATGTTCGTCTACTGATCCCCACCACCTTTATGAATCGCAGCGGCCAAGCCGTTGCCGCGCTGGCGAATTTCTTCCGGATTACACCGGACGCCATTCTGGTGGCCCACGACGAACTCGACATGTTGCCCGGTGTCGCCAAGCTCAAACTGGGCGGCGGTCACGGCGGGCACAACGGGCTGCGCGACATCATCGCCCAGCTCGGCAATCAGAATAATTTTTACCGGCTGCGGCTTGGCATCGGCCATCCCGGCCACAGCAGCATGGTCTCCAACTTCGTCCTAGGACGCGCCCCGCGCAGCGAGCAGGACTTGCTGGATGCCAGCATCGACAATGCCCTTGGCGTACTGCCGGAGATACTCGCCGGTGACTGGAGCAAGGCGATGCACAAGCTGCACAGCCAAAAGGCTTAAACCTCTTTATTTTCCCGAATTCATCTGCGCGAGGATTACACCATGGGTTTCAATTGCGGCATCGTCGGCCTGCCCAACGTCGGCAAGTCCACTCTGTTCAACGCCCTGACCAAATCCGGTATCGCGGCAGAGAATTTCCCGTTCTGCACCATCGAACCGAACAGCGGCATAGTGCCTATGCCCGACCCGCGCTTAGATGCCCTGGCCGAAATCGTCAAACCCGAGCGCGTGCTACCGACCACCATGGAGTTCGTCGACATTGCAGGCTTAGTGGCGGGCGCCTCCAAAGGTGAAGGCCTGGGCAACAAGTTTTTGGCCAACATCCGCGAAACCGACGCCATCGCCCACGTGGTGCGCTGCTTCGTAGATGACAACGTGATTCACGTTTCCAACAGCGTCGACCCTAAGCGCGATATCGAAATTATCGATCTCGAACTGATCTTCGCCGACCTCGACAGCTGCGAAAAACAGCTGCAAAAAGTCACCCGTAACGCCAAGGGTGGCGACAAAGACGCCGGCGCGCAGAAAGTCCTGCTGGAACAGCTGATCAATCACTTCACCGAAGGCAAGCCGGCCCGCAGCCTGATGAAGGACATGAACAGCGACGAAAAAGCCCTGATCCGTGGCTTTCATCTGCTGACCAGCAAGCCGGTCATGTACATCGCCAACGTTGCCGAAGACGGCTTCGAAAACAATCCGCTGCTGGATGTGGTG
>JAURXE010000102.1 GCA_030654635.1 Pseudomonas sp. | reverse complement strand
AAACGCTTGAGCGGTTATCAGTCCGTCGTTAATTTGCCCGCGCAGCCCGTGGTCGAGGGAAGACTGCTGCGCATGGTCGGCCTGACTCTGGAGGCCGAAGGCTTGCGCGCCGCCCTCGGCAGTCGCTGCATGGTGATCAATCAAGACAGTGACCACCCGGTGCAGGTTGAAGCCGAAGTCATGGGTTTCTCCGGTGGCCGGGTGTTCTTGATGCCGGTGGGCAATCTGGCCGGAATTGCACCAGGCGCTCGGGTGGTGCCGCTGCCGGACTCTGGGCGGTTGCCGATGGGCATGTCGATGCTCGGCCGGGTGCTCGATGGCGCGGGCCGCGCCCTGGATGGCAAGGGCGGCATGAAAGCCGAAGATTGGGTGCCGCTCGACGGCCCGACTATCAATCCGCTGAAACGTGAGCCGATCAATCAGCCACTGGATGTCGGTATTCGCAGCATTAATGCCCTGCTGACGGTGGGGCGTGGCCAGCGCTTGGGTTTATTCGCCGGAACCGGGGTGGGTAAGAGCGTGTTGTTGGGAATGATGACGCGCTTTACCGAGGCCGACATCATCGTGGTCGGGCTGATCGGTGAGCGGGGCCGCGAGGTGAAGGAATTTATCGAGAATATCCTCGGCGAAGAGGGCCTGAAACGCTCGGTGGTGGTCGCATCTCCAGCCGATGACGCGCCCTTGATGCGCCTGCGGGCAGCCATGTACTGTACGCGGATCGCCGAATATTTTCGTGATAAGGGCAAAAACGTATTGCTGCTGATGGACTCGCTGACTCGTTTTGCTCAGGCCCAGCGGGAAATTGCCCTGGCGATTGGCGAGCCGCCAGCGACCAAAGGCTATCCACCCTCGGTGTTTGCCAAACTGCCCAAACTGGTTGAGCGGGCCGGCAATGCCGAAGCCGGTGGCGGCTCGATTACCGCTTTTTACACCGTGTTGTCGGAGGGCGATGACCAGCAGGACCCTATCGCCGACGCCGCACGTGGCGTACTCGATGGCCATATAGTGCTGTCGCGACGCCTGGCCGAGGAGGGGCATTATCCGGCCATTGATATCGAGGCTTCGATCAGTCGGGTGATGCCACAGGTGATTACCCCGCAACATCTGCGCGAGTCGCAGCGCTTCAAACAACTCTGGTCGCGTTATCAGCAGAGCCGCGATCTGATCAGTGTCGGCGCCTATGTGTCGGGTGGCGATCCGCAGACCGATCTGGCCATTGCGCTGCAACCGGCCATGGCGATGTACTTGCGCCAAGGCCTGGATGAAAGTGAAAGCCTGCAGCAGAGCGGTTTGCAATTGTCTGCACTGTTTAATCCTAAGGCCGGCGTTTAAGTCATGCAGCCAAACCGCGCTGCTAGGCTGGCGCCAGTGATTGATTTGGCTGAGCGCGCCGAGCGTGAAGCCGCCGTAAATCTTGGGCGCACGCAGTCATTACTGACCCAGGCCGAGATCAAGCTTGGTGAGTTGGAGCGCTACCTTGGCGATTACCAGCAGCAATGGCTTACCCAAGGCCGGCAGGGCGTTTCCGGGCAGTGGTTGATGGGCTACCAGCGCTTTCTGTCACAGTTGGAGACGGCCATCGGCCAGCAACGGCAAGCCGTGACCTGGCATCTCAATAGTGTGAACAAAGCGCGCGAAGTCTGGCAGCAGCGCTATGCTCGTCTGGAAGCTTTACGCAAGCTGGTGCTGCGCTATCAGCATGAGGCGCGGCAGGCCGAGGACAAACGTGAGCAAAAAATGTTCGACGAGCTGGCGCAGCGCCCGAACGGCGCAGAGCACCGCTGAAAAGAGGTTGCCCTGTTACGGGCGCAGTGCTAAATGTTCTGCCAGCTGTCGATAACAATAAGGAGCTTTGTATGACCATTACCACGCAGATGTCTGCCGACGAGCAAGAACTGACGATTTTTATTCAGGGGCGCTTCGATTTCGGCGCGCATCAAGAATTTCGTGATGCTTATGAGCGTGTCGATATTACGCCTAAGCGTTATCTGGTGGATTTGCAGGGCACCACTTACCTGGACAGTTCGGCGTTGGGGATGTTGTTGCTGTTGCGCGATCATGCCGGCGGTGATCATGCGCAAATTCGCTTGGCCAACTGCAATGCCGACGTGCGTAAAATTCTCGCCATCTCAAATTTTGAGCAACTGTTTAAAATCGCCTAAGGCCGCCGGTGATGTCGGGCTGCGGCTTAACGATCCTGATAGTCGAAGACAGCGCGCTCGATCGCATGTTGCTCGCGACTATCGTCAGTCGTCAGGGCCATCGGGTGTTGGAGGCCTGTAATGGCTTGGAGGCCGTGGCGTTGTTTCGCCTGGAGCAACCGGACCTGGTGTTGATGGACGCCATGATGCCGGTGATGGATGGCTTTGAGGCTGCCCGGCGGATTAAGGCCTGCGCTGGCGAGACCTTGGTGCCGATTATTTTTCTAACCTCGCTGACCGAAGGTGAGGCGTTGGTGCGTTGCCTGGAGGCTGGTGGCGATGACTTCGTCGCCAAGCCATACAATCGGGTGATCATCGAGGCCAAGATCAACGCTATGGATCGCTTGCGGCGCCTGCAGAAAACGGTGTTGCAGCAGCGTGATCTGATCGCCAAGCACAATGAACACTTGCTCACCGAGCAGCGCGTTGCCAAGGCGGTGTTCGACAAGGTTGCCCATTCTGGCTGCCTGAGCGCGGCCAATATTCGTTACATGCAATCACCCTATGCCTTGTTCAATGGCGATTTGCTGCTGGCCGCGTTTAAGCCCTCCGGCGGCATGCATGTGTTTCTCGGCGACTTTACCGGCCACGGTCTACCTGCCGCGATTGGCGCCATGCCCTTGGCCGAAGTCTTCTATGGGTTGACCGCCAAAGGCTACTCGATGGCGGAAATTCTTCGCGAGATGAACAGTAAGCTCAAGCGGATTTTGCCGGTTGGGGTGTTTTGTTGCGCCACCTTATTGAATGTCAGTTTTCATCGGCGCGTGGTCGAGGTCTGGAATGGCGGCTTGCCGGACGGCTATCTCTACCGCGCCACCAGTGGCGAGCGGGTGCCACTGGTGTCCCGGTATTTACCGCTGGGGGTGCGCGACGCGGCAACCTTCGATGATCGTTGCGAAATCTATCCGCTGGAGTTGGGCGATCGACTGTTCTTACTCTCCGATGGCGTGCTGGAAGGTTGCAACAGTGACGGGCAAATGTTTGGTGAGGAACGCTTGCTGGCAGTGTTTGCGCAAAATCAGCAAGCCGATCAGCTATTTGCCGAGATTCAGCAGGCTATCGCGGAGTTCCGTGGCGAGGCGCAAGACGACGTCAGCATGGTCGAGGTGGTACTGGTAGAGGAGGCGCTGCTCAATCGCCCGGTGCTGGCATTCTCTGATCGTGGGCAGGTTAGTCCGCTCGACTGGTCGGCCAGCTTTGAGTTCCGCGCGCAAACCCTTAGACATTTCAATCCGCTGCCATTTTTATTGCAGTTTTTACTTGAGGTGCAAGAGTTGCGCAGCCAAGCTGGCGCGCTCTACACGGTGTTGGCTGAGTTGTACTCCAATGCCTTGGAGCATGGCGTCATGGGCCTGGATTCTGGGCTTAAGCGCGACGCTAAAGGGTTTGCCGAGTATTACGCGCAGCGCAATCAGCTGTTGGCTAGCCTGGATCAAGGCTTTGTGCGTTTTCATCTGGACTTGGTGCCGCAGGCTGGTGGTGGACGGCTGACGCTTCGGGTTGAGGACAGTGGGGTAGGTTTCGATCCGCAGGTGACGCCTGAGCCCCAGCCGGGTGGCGTCAACTTGAGCGGTCGTGGGCTGGCACTGGTGCGGCAACTGACTGAATGTTGCACTTACTCAGCCGATGGTCGCAGCGTCAGCGTGGAGTTCGCATGGCCAGCGGTGAAATGATTTGCATGCGTTCTGGAGGAGAGTCATAGGTGGCTGAAGTGCATGTTGACAATGCCGTACTGGAAACCTTGCGCGATGTTATGGAAGACGAGTATTCGCTGTTGCTGGAGACCTTTCTGGCCGACTCCGAAGAGCGCCTGCGCCTGCTGTTAGACACCGCCCAGAGCGCCGACGCTCAAGCCATGCGCTTGGCGGCGCACAGCTTCAAGGGCAGTTGCAGCAATATGGGCGCCGCGTTGCTGGCTGGTCTGTGCAAAGAGTTAGAAGAGCTGGCCCGGCGCGAGCGTTTGGACGAAGTGGCGCCGGTGCTTGAACAGGTTCAGCGCGAGTTTGCGATAGTGCGCATTCTGTTTAAGGCCGAGTTGCAGCGTTATCGCTGAGGGCTACGCAATAAAGCGCGCGGCGTTCACCGAGTTGGCCTTAGCTTTGCATTACCTCTGGCACGACCCACCCACGCGGCCATCCATGGCCGTAATGGAGAGTGCCCATGTCCGTTGTCCCCGATCTACTGCTTCAGCCGGCAGCCAAAGCCAAGCCCCGCGCGGCTCCCGCCAGGGCGCAGGCGCCAGAACCTAGCCAGCGCAAGGCGGCCAGTTTCGCTCAGGTGTATGCTCGTGAGCGTCAAGAAAAACCGGTAGAACGCTCTGAGCCGACGGCTAAGACCGCCCGTGAGCAGTCGTCAACCAGCCGCGAGAAGGCGGAAGTTGAGCCGGACGCCACGGTTAGTCCAGAGCAAGTTGCCGCTTGCGGCAAACCTTTGCCGGATGACGTCACGGCGAACATGGGCACTGTCGCGGACGAGGATGCAGAGCCGGAGACTGAGCTCGATCCGTTACTGCTCTTGGCCATCAGCGGTCAGTTACCCGCAGATGAAGTCAGCCCTACGGCGCTAACTGCAACCGGCACGGCGCAACAATCACCTGAGGAGCTCACCGCGCAAACGGCACTTAGCGGATTGACTCCGGCGGTGGCCGGTTTGGCCGGTAGCGCAACAGCGGCCATGACCGATGCCAGTCATGATCCGACTTTGGATAGCCTCACCAGCGCCGCCGGCGTGCAGTTGGTGGTGGATCTTGCGGCTAAGGCCCAGCTTGCGGCCCAGGCCGCGACGCAGCAGGCGGGTGGTGGCGCGGCTACCAAGGGCGCGGCTGATGCCACTCAGGATTTCGCCAGCGCAATGGTCGCTGCTGGATTACCGGGCACTGAGGCGAAGGTTGGTGAGGGTGCGCTGACTGAGCTTAAGGCGCTTGGGGTGGAGGGGGCTGACGGCCTCAAAGACGCCTCGCCAGAGTTGCGTACTGAAAATCTCACCGCCAGGCTGAGTGCCCTTAGCCAAGCCATTGGTCAGCAAACACCGGCGACATCGCGCTTGGGCTTGATTCCTGGTCAGCCATTAGCGATGCAGCAAGGTGGCTGGAGCGAGGCGGTGGTCGACAAGGTTATGTGGTTGTCGAGCCAAAATCTAAAGTCGGCGGAGATTCAGTTGGACCCCGCCGAGCTGGGTCGTCTGGAGGTGCGGGTTGATATGGCCAAAGATCAAACTCAGGTGACCTTTGCCAGTCCCCATGCGGGTGTGCGTGAGGCCCTCGAAGGTCAAATGCAGCGCTTACGTGATCTGTTTACCGCGCAAGGGATGAACTTGCTCGATGTCAATGTTTCCGATCAGTCAATGAATCGTGGCTGGCAAGGCCAGGAGCAGCAGGGGGGCGCCGGTGAGGGCTCGCGCCGTGGCGGCTCTGCGGGTGGTTTGTTGGCGGCCGGTGATGATGAGCACATCAGTGCGGTGACTGAGTTGCGCGGTACAAGCTTGGCAGCGTCGCGCAGCTTGGTGGATTACTATGCTTAGGTGATCAGTCGCCTTGATCTAAACTTTAATTCGCCCGGGTAACCGGGCGAACTCGTTTTTGGGTGACAGTGCGCAGGCTTACTGGTATATCCGCTGCGCGAGTCGAACAATGCAGGGTTAGATCAGGTTATTGATGAACTGGCATAACACTTGCTCCTAACCCCTTGAACGCTGACATAAAACGATCAGTGACGGATTATTGGCATGGCTAAGAAAGAAGAGAAAGCACCTGCAGCGGCCGATGCCGAGGGCAAGCCCGCCGGCAAAAGTAAGCTCAAGCTGATTATTTTGATCGTGGTGGGTTTGCTGCTGGTGATTGGTTTGTCAGTGGGCGGGGCGATGTTTTTTTTGCATAAGAGCGAAAAGAAAGACGACGCCAAGACCGAAGAACATGCCGCCGCCGAAGGCGAGGCCAAGCCTGGCAAGCAAGTGGCTATCTATGAGGTGTTAGCGCCGGCGTTTGTGGTCAATTTCAACTACAAGGGCCGCCAGCGTTATATGCAAGTCAGTGTTGCGCTGATGGGCCGCGACAAAGCCGAGTTGGATGCCTTGCACGAGCACATGCCGGTACTGCGCAATAACTTGGTCATGCTGTTTTCCGGGCAGGATTTCGAGGCGTTGAGCACCCCGGTGGGTAAGGAAATGCTCCGCCAACAGACCACTGCCAGCGTGCAAGCCTTGGCGCAAAAGGAGACCGGAAAATTAGCGGTCGAACAAGTGTTGTTTACCAATATCGTATTGCAGTAGGAGCATGGATTAATGGCTGTGCAAGATCTGCTCTCACAAGACGAAATCGATGCCCTGCTGCATGGCGTTGATGACGGTGCAGTCGAGACTGAAGAGGCTGCTGAGCCCGGCACGGCGAAAACCTATGACCTGTCCAGCCAAGACCGCATCGTTCGCGGCCGGATGCCGACGCTGGAGATGATCAACGAGCGTTTTGCCCGTTACACCCGTGTCAGCATGTTTAACCTGTTGCGCCGTTCGGCCGATGTGGCGGTCGGTGGCGTGCAGGTGATGAAGTTTGGCGAGTACGTGCATTCTCTGTATGTACCCACCAGCCTTAACCTGGTGAAGATGAAACCGCTGCGTGGCACCGGTTTGTTTATTCTGGATGCCAAATTGGTATTCAAGTTGGTGGATAACTTCTTTGGTGGCGATGGCCGCCACGCCAAGATCGAAGGTCGTGAG
>JAURXE010000095.1 GCA_030654635.1 Pseudomonas sp. | reverse complement strand
AAAAAGCCCAGCTCAAGCAGTTCCACCGGCCACTCACCCGTCTCGCTATGCCACAGGCTGGCGCGGCGCAGCAGGGCCGGTGCGCGCGGCTCATGGCGTTGTTCCAACTGCAGCAATTGGCTGCGGGCCAGTCGAGTGGTGCCGGGGCTGGCGATGGGCAGGGCCTCGCCGCGCAGAAAGGGTCTGTACAGCTGGGCGCAGGCCTCACGCCGTTCGAATTGGGCCAAATGGTCGGCGTGATGAATGATCACGCAGTCGGCACTGCTGCAGGCGGCGGCAAAGCGCGCATGCTCCCAAGGTTGAGTGAAGTGGTCGTGCTCACCGGCCAGCAATAACGTTGGGCAACTGGGGTAACGCTCAAAGCCGCTAAAGCTCAGCAGGCGCTGGGTGTTTTGCTGGTAGCGTTCGATTTCCGCCGGGTTCAGGCGCTGCATCTGCCGCAGCAGGGCCTTGCGAAACACCGGGGAAACTCCGGTGTCGTGCTGTTGCAACGGATTGAGCAGGCCGGTCAGGGCCGCTTGGGCAAAGGCGGCGCTGCGACCCTCGGCGAGCAGCTGCAAGCCTTCTTCCAATAAGCGCCGTGCGCCCTGCCGGGCCAGGGCGGTAATCCCCGACAGCAGCAGGCGCGCGCAATGCTGTGGGTGGCGGGCGGCAAACAGTGCAGCCAACGCCGAGCCGTAGGACAGGCCGATTGGCATCAGCGGCCGCAGCTGCCAGTGCTCGGCAAAGGCGGCAATCAGGTCGGCCAGTTGCGCCAGCGACAACTCGGGCGCCAGCTGCAGGTTGCCGCCTTGGCTCGGCAAGTCGAGCAGAATCACCGGATGCTCGGCGAGCAATTCGCCGACTTCGCCGGCAAACGAGCGGAAACTCTGAAAGGCGCCGCCCAGCAGCAGCACCGGGCTGCGTGGGTCGTCGGGCTGCTGGGCAAAGGCCAGGTAATGCAGCTGCCAGCCGCCCAATTCGAGAATTTGCGGGGCGCCGGAAAGCAGGTTGGGGCTGTAATCGGTGCGGTAACGCATGGCGAGTACTCCGGCGGTGTTCCGCCTCTTGTGCTTCGCGCTCGGTAGATGGCTGCCGGCGCTGGGTATGTTGGCAAGGTAAACATTCGCCACGATTTTGTTTACCTAACCTTCGGGTGGCTTTGGCGGGCTGGCCAGGGCTGGGTGTCACTGTCTCGCCGTCAGGCCCGCCGCGCGGCACTTTGCCGGGTAACTTAGGGCGGGCGCGGGTGGCATTGTTTACCATCTGCCCGACGCTGCTGGGCTTGCGGCGGCGCGGCAGCTATAATCGGCGGCTTTACTTACTTTTGATCAATCAGACCATGACTGAGTCCGTGCTCGACTACATGACCCGCCTCGGTCGCGCCGCCCGCGCCGCCTCCCGGCAGGTCGCCCACGCCAGTACCGCCCAGAAAAATCGCGCCCTGTTGGCGACTGCCGAGGCGCTGGACGCCGCGCGCGGGGAATTAACCGCCGCCAATCAACTGGACCTCGCCGCCGGCCTGGCCAGTGGTCTGGAAGCGGCTCTGCTGGAGCGTCTGGAACTGACCCCTGCACGCATCGACGGCATGTTGGTGGGTTTGCGCCAAGTGGCGGCGCTGCCGGACCCGGTCGGTGCGATTCGCGACATGAGCTATCGGCCTTCGGGCATTCAGGTCGGCAAGATGCGCGCGCCGCTTGGGGTGATCGGGATCATTTATGAGTCGCGGCCGAACGTGACCATCGATGCCGCCAGTCTGTGTCTGAAGTCGGGTAACGCCACCATTCTGCGCGGCGGTTCCGAGGCGATTCATTCCAATCGGGCCATTGCCCTGTGCATTCAGCGCGGTCTGGCCGTGGCCGGTTTGCCTGCCGCCGCCGTGCAAGTGGTGGAAACCACTGATCGCGAGGCCGTTGGCGTGCTGATCAGCATGCCGGAATTCGTCGACGTGATAGTGCCGCGCGGCGGCAAAGGCTTGATCGAACGGATCAGCCGTGACGCCCGCGTGCCGGTGATCAAACACCTGGACGGCATCTGCCACGTGTATGTCGAGGCCCTGGCCGACTTGGCCAAGGCCCAGCAAATTGCCTTCAACGCTAAGTGCTACCGCTACGGTATTTGCGGGGCGATGGAGACGTTGCTGGTCGATCAGGCGATTGCGGCGGATTTTTTGCCGGTCATGGCCGCCCAGTTTCGCGCCAAGGGCGTGGAGTTGCGCGGTTGTGAGCGCACCCGTGCGCTGATCGAGGCGCTGCCGGCCACCGAGGCCGATTGGGGCACCGAGTATCTGGCGGCGATCTTGTCGATTCGCATCGTCGATGGCCTGGACCAGGCGATTGAACATATCAATCACTATGGCTCGCACCACACCGATTCGATTGTCACCGAGCACCAAGGTCAGGCCCGGCGCTTTATCGCCGAGGTGGACTCCAGTTCGGTGATGCTCAACGCCCCAACCTGCTTTGCCGATGGGTTTGAGTACGGCTTGGGCGCGGAGATCGGTATTTCTACCGACAAACTGCATGCCCGTGGCCCGGTGGGGCTGGAGGGGTTGACCTGCGAAAAATACGTGGTGATCGGTGACGGTCAGTTGCGTGGCTAGAAAAGTCGGTATCCTTGGCGGCACTTTTGATCCGATCCATATCGGTCACTTGCGCGGCGCCATCGAAGTTGCCGAGCAGTTGGGCCTGGATGAGTTGCGGTTAATCCCCAGTGCCCGGCCGCCGCACCGTAATACGCCGGCAGTCAGCGCGCAGGATCGGCTGGCGATGGTCGAGCTAGCGGTGGCCGGATTGCCGCCGTTAGTGGCCGATGGTCGCGAACTGCAGCGTGAGCTGCCGTCCTACAGTATTGACACCCTGGAGTCGTTACGGATTGAGTTGGCCGCCGAGGATCAGCTGTTTTTACTGCTCGGCTGGGATGCCTTTTGCGGCTTGCCGAGCTGGCATCGTTGGCAGCAATTGTTGAGTCATTGCCATCTGTTGGTGCTGCAGCGCCCAGATGCCGGCGGCACTTTACCGCAGGCGGTGCTTGAGTTACTGGCGGCGCGGCAGGTGCGCGACGCCCAGGCCTTGAGCGGGCCAAGTGGGCAAATACTATTAGTTGAGCAGGCGCCGTTGGCGGTGTCTGCCAGTCACATTCGCCAGCTGCTTGGCAGCGGCAAGTCGGCACGCTTTTTAGTGCCTGACGCGGTACTGGCCTATATCCATGCGCACGGACTTTACCCTGCGTCGATCTGAACATGAGACAAGTGAGTTTTTTATGGAAAAGAATATGAGCAAGCAAAAAAACCAACTGAGCAGCGACGAAGTGGTCAAGTTGGCGGTCGCCGCCCTTGAAGACCTCAAGGCCCAGGACGTTCTCAGCATCAACGTACGCGAGAAAACCAGCATCACCGACTACATGGTGATCGCCAGCGGCACATCCAGTCGTCACGTTAAGTCGCTGGTCGACAACGTCCTGGAAAAAGTCAAAGAGCAGGGCGTGCGGCCACTGGGCAGCGAAGGCTTGGACAGCGGCGAGTGGGCCTTACTCGACTTGGGCGATGTGGTGGTGCACGTAATGCAGCCGTCCACCCGCCAGTTCTACGACCTGGAGAAACTCTGGCAGGGCACCGAGCAGAGCCGCTTGCAGCACAGCCATGAGCAGTTCATCGCCAGCGAACACAAGCCAGAAAACGA
>JAURXE010000092.1 GCA_030654635.1 Pseudomonas sp. | reverse complement strand
ATCCACAGGTTGCCCAGCCCCGGCAGCGCCAGGCGCAACATCTGCGGCAACTCGATCAGCCGGAAGATGGTGAAGCGCCGCACCCCCAAAGCCTGGGCGGCTTCCAGCTGACCGTGATCAAGCGCCTGCCAGGCGCCGCGCAGCACTTCACTGGCATAGCCACCGAAGACCATGCCCAGCGCCAGCACGCCGGCCAGAAACGGGCTCAACTCGAAATAGCCAGACTGCGGGCTGTACCACTTCAACAGGCTGTTAATCCCCAGCCCGACGCCGTGATAAATGATGAACAGGGTCAGCAGCTCCGGCAGACCACGAATGGTGGTGGTGAAGGTCACCGCCAGCGCACGCGGCACGGGCCGACCGAAAATCGTCACCGCGGCCACCAGCAGGCCCAGCAACAACCCCACCGGCAAGGTCGCCACGGCGAGCGACAGCGTGACTCCCAGGCCACTCAGCAACTCATCGCCCCACCCGCCATCACTGAAGCTCAGATAATTGAGCCATTCCATAGGGCATCCTCTTAACAATCAAAAACCCACGCCGCCGAGGCGGCGCGACGTTACTTCTGCAGGGTCAGCAAATTGACCGAGAAGAACTTGTCGTTGATGGTTTTGTAGGTGCCGTCGGCAATCAGCGCGGCCAGGGCCACGTTGAGGGATTCGCGCAGCTGGTCATCGTCCTGGCGCAGGGCAATGCCGACGCCCTCACCGACGTATTTCGGGTCGCTGATCGGCTCGCCGGCCAATTTGCAGCAGCTGCCGTCGTCGGATTTATGGGTCCAGTCGAGCATCGGGATCATGTCGCCCACCTGGGCATCCAGACGTCCGGACACCAAGTCCAGATTCACCGCATCCTGGGTCGGATACAGGCGCACGTCAGAGTCAGGGAATGCGGCGGTCAGGTAATCGGCCTGGGTGGTGGAGCCTTGCGCGCCGATGGTTTTGCCGGCCATGGCGGCGGGCGAAAAATCCGTGAGGGTGGAGTCTTTCGGCACCACGAAGGTCATTGCCGATTTCTGGTAGGGGTCGGTGAAATCGACCTTCTGCCGGCGCTCTGCGGTGATGAACATCGAGGCGATGATCACATCGTATTTGTTGGCCAATAGGGCCGGAATGATGCCGTCCCAGTCCTGAGCGACGAAGGAGCACTTGGCCTGCATTTTTGCGCACAGGGCGCGGCCAATCTCGATATCAAAGCCGGCCAGCTGGCCATCCGCGGTGAAGTAGTTGAACGGTGGGTATGCCCCTTCGGTCGCGATGCGCAAGGTGGGGGTTTCGTTCGCCATGACCGCCGTAGGCAGGGTGGCGACCATGGCGGACAGGAGCAAGGAACGTAGAGTCTTATTCATATTATTTTCCTCTGGATCAGGTTTCGCGCTGAAGGAACCAGGCGTACCACCCCGCATAAACACGGGCCGTGGCGCGGTTGCGGAATTAGAATCCGCCGCGCCCGAACATTTATCAAATGTATATTTATTATCCAATACATAGCAGAGAGCTATGTGTGCAACCACAGCAAATCCCGCCTCAAACATGCACCGAGGCGGTGCTTAGGCAAGGGCTTGAGGGGACACAATGGTGCAGTTTTGCGACGGTGCGAAGACCGCCAAAAGGGCGTGTAGCGCGATCAGAGATGACCGGCGGCAGGTAGCTCGGGGGTAGGTTTTAAGGCTTGCTGAGCGGTGCCTGGGTTGATCCCAGGCACCGCTCAGCTCAG
>JAURXE010000082.1 GCA_030654635.1 Pseudomonas sp. | reverse complement strand
GGCAATTTCTGCGATCGGCAGAATGCCGGCCATATAGGCACTGCCTTTAAGCGTGTGCAGCGCCCGCTGTAAATCGTCGGTGACCGGCTGCGGTAACAGTTGCGCGCAATCGGCCAAGAACGCCACCAAGGTATCGAGGTGGGTTTCGGCTTCATTGCGAAAAATCTCCAGCAGTTGCTCGTCCAATACCTCGTCTGCAACGGCAACTACTGGCGCAGAGAGCTGCAACTCGTCGCTTGCCTCGTTGAGCGATTGCGCCACAGCGTCAGTCGGTGCGCTAGCCGGTAGTTGGCCTTTGGCGATTGCATGGGCGGTGGCGGCCAGAAGATCGACATCATCGCGCTGACGTTGCGCCTTGGCTGCATATTCATCGACCAACTCGGGCAGCAACTCGACCACATCAGCGATCACCTGCTGTACGGCTTCGCCGGGTTGCACGCTGCGCTCGAGAACCCGGTTAAGCAGGTTTTCAATCGACCATGCCAGCTCGCCAATCACCAGCGCGCGCACCATCCGACCACTGCCTTTGAGGGTATGGAAGGCGCGACGAACTTCACTTAGCGCTTCTTTGTTTTGGCTGTCGGCACGCCATTGCGGCAAATACTCGGCAATGGTTTCCAGCACTTCGCCGGCCTCTTCAACGAAAACTTCCAGCAACTCGTCATCGACCGGCTCTTCATCGGCTGGTGGTGGTAACAAGCTTGGCGGCACATTTTGCGCGGGAGGATTAGTCGCCTGTACGGGCGCGGCCATCACATCGGCCATCGACATGGCTTTTGGCTCGACTGGAGCACTCAACTCAGGCTCTAGCGGGGCGCTGGGCAAATCCACTTCGGGCAAATCTAACTCGGCGAGTTCCGCGGCATTCCAGTGTGCAGGGCTGTCATCGAGGTTTAATTCGTCCAGATCAAAGCTGTTATCCGCAACCGGCAATGGCTGCAACTCTGGCGGCTCGGCGAACTCATCCAGCGTTGGCAATTCAATCGCTGCCGAGGATAACCAATCGTTCTGCTCGGGCAAGGTGTCCGGCAGGCTGAACTCAATGGTTTCAGTCTCTTGCTCGGCGACTTCGAGGCCCAACAGCTGCGGCTCATCGAGCAACAACTCAGCATCGTCACTTACCGGTTCGAGAAACTCAGGAAGTAGCTCAAAACTCAGATCGGTGTTTTCTGACTCGGCACTGGAAGCCTCTGTCGCCTCAGCTACAGGCAGTTCGAGCAGCAACTCCTCCGGCTCATCGGCCAGCACTTCGATCTCATGCAGCGGGTCGTCCAGTGGTGCGGGTGCTGTACGTTCGGCGGGCCAATCGAGGATTGATGGCTTTTCTTTCAGCGGATAACCCAAGGCCTCGAGACTTTCCTCGGCGACATCGAGAATCAGATCGCCCTGTGCAGCATGATCTTCCGACAGACGCTCCAGGTAGTATTCGACACTGGTAATGGCGTCCGCCAGGGTGTCGAGGTCTTGCCAGTTGGGTACCGCTTTACGGACCAACAACTGCTCTTGGATGTAGAGATTGCAGGCTCGCAGCAGGTCAGCGGCCCGCGCCAATGGAATCATCGCCAAGCCGCCACGCACCTGCGTCAACAGCTCAGGCACGCGGGCTAGATGCTCGTGATCCCATTGCGAGGCGATGAACTCGATGATGGCGTCTTTCGCCTGCTCGAGCCCAGTGCGAGCTTCTTTGATGACCAACTGGTGGATTTGCGCCACATCGGTAGTTGGCAAATGACTCTGCTCATGACTGCCGTCATCCGCCGGGCCGACCATGCCGGCCAGGGTGGCTTCGACATACAGCAAGGCGCCGGCGACATCCATCAACACCGCATCGCTTGGCTGGGTACTGCCAATCGACAAGCTGTGGACTACATCGATTTGATCGACTATCACCTTGCGCGGCTGACCAAAACCCAGCACCGCGAGGGTGTCGGCTATCTGCTTGAGCGGCGCCATCAAGGCTTCCAGCTCAGCAACCTGCTGACGGTCACTGCGTACAAATAAATCGAGGCTGTCTTTGACCCGTACCAATTCTTCGCAGAGGGCTGCCACCACTGAACGCATGGCATCCCGATCCGGGCCGGCCAGTCGGGCACGTTCCTGATCGACTACATCGTTATCCGGCAAGGCGTCATCGAGGCGATAACGCTCTTTAAGGGCGCGAATCCGCGGTGACTGGGTGGATGCCTTGGCTATATAGAACAGCAGATTTTTGGCTAGGTCTTCCGGCGCGGCCTGGTTAATCCCATCGGCGCCTTGCTCAACCAAACGCTTAAGTTCTTTATCGACCTGACGCAGCAGCGTGCGCACCGAAGTGCCGTTAACCACACTGCCATTGGCCAAGCCTTCAATAATGCCCGAGGCCATTTGCCACAAAGAGCCCAGCGGGGCGTCTTTGCACAGGGTTTCGAGGCGGGCAAAAACTCGCGCCATATAACCCAAGTTGGTCGCCAAGTCCTGATTGCGGATCACCCCAACCAGCGCCATTTGCAGCATCTGCCGCAGCTTACGCAACAGCACCGGCAACTCGGCAGTGCGTAACTGCGCCAGGGAGTCATGGGACAGAGCCGGCGACTGATTGGTCAGATCAGGCAAAAACAGACTGGTTTCAGAGAGGAATTTTTCCCCCCGCGAGGCGCGCAGGTCGTTTAACAGCGGCAACACCACCATCGGCAGATCACGACGGGCGCTCTGGGTACGATCGAGGTAAACCGGCAATTGCAGGATTGCCTGCATCAGCACTTCGAGAGCTTCGGTCTGATTACTTACCCGGCTTTCCAGCAGCGCCTGAGCGAGATGCTCCATCTCCTCTGCCAGTAGCGCAGCCCCATAGAACTCCACCATTTGCAGAGTGCCTTGGACCTGGTGCAGATAGGTCAGACAAAAGCGCATGCGGGTCAAATCCTGCGGATTCTCGACGAATGCCTCAAGGGATTGCCGCGCCTGCTTCAGGGTTTCGGCGATTTCGCCTTTAACCCATTCAAGAGCGACATAGTCGTGCCGATCACCCATAACGACTCCGCTCATAAACTGTTCCGGGTAAATGCCAGCACTTGCTCGTCCGCCACCGGTTGCAGATCCGGGTGCTGCCAACCGACTATTTCACCGACTCCCACCACCAGCAGACCACCCGGCGCCAAGCGTTCAGCTAGACGATTAAGGATCTCGCGGCGGCGCCAGCGACGAAAATAAATCAGCAAGTTCTGACAGAAAATTACGTCCATACCGGACATCGGCGCTTTCGCCAGTTCCAACACATTGAGTCTGGCGCAGCACACTTGCGCAGCCAGACTCGGTACCACCTTGTAGCGACCATCATCCTGCGCGTGGAAATAGCGCTCGCGCAGTTCAGTATCCATTTGTTCTAACTTGCGCGCGGCATACAGTCCCTCGCGCGCTTTGCCCAGCACGCTCAGGCTAATATCCGTGCCCGTCACACCAAAAAACTCAGGCTGCGCGGTTTCACGCAGTACCTGAGCGGCGCTGATTGCCATTGAGTAAGGCTCTTCGCCGCTGGAGCAACCGACACTCCAAAGCGACCAAGGGCTACTCATTGGCCCCTGTAGCAAGCGCTCAGCCAAATAACGCTCAAGCAAATCGAACGACGGCTGATGACGAAAAAAACGCGTCTCCTGCACCGTCAAACGATCAAGCAAAGTTGACCATTCGACTGCGCCGCTTGGCCCATCGGTTACCTGCCGAAAATAATTGGCGTAACCAACAACACCCAACTCACGCATCCGCGCACTTAAATTAGTTTGCAGAAATGCCCGACGCTGCTCGTTAATTACCAGCCCGGTGCGCTCTTCCAGTAATGCTTGCCAGACATGAAACTCTGCCGCTGACATTTCTATCACGGGCTTCAGAGCCCAGACACCGCCTGGCTGCATTCGGCTGCCCTCGCTCATGACCATTAGGCGGCGACATCAGCTGTCGCCGCACTCCTTTGCTTAGGCTTGGTCTGGCGATTGCGGCAGCGTAAAGCCGGAAACCGACTTACGCATTTCACTGGCCATTTTTGCCAAGTTACCAATGCTTCGCGCCGTAGCCGTGGTGCCGGATGAGGTTTGCGAGGTAATTTCCTGAATCACGTTCATGGTGTTGGAAATATGACCGGCCGACGATGCCTGTTGGCGAGCGGCGTTGGAGATGTTCTGGATCAAGGCCGCTAGGGTCTTGGATACCTTTTCAATCTCTTCCAGGGAGACCCCGGCGTCCTGCGCCAAACGCGCACCGCGAACCACTTCGGAAGTGGTTTGCTCCATGGAGATTACCGCTTCGTTGGTATCCGCCTGAATGGTTTTTACCAAAGCCTCGATCTGCTTGGTGGCCGCCGATGAACGCTCAGCCAGTCGTTGTACTTCGTCCGCTACCACGGCGAAACCACGACCGGCATCACCGGCCATAGAGGCCTGGATCGCGGCGTTCAGTGCCAGAATGTTGGTTTGGTCGGCGATGTCGTTAATCAAGCTAACGATGTCACCAATCTCCTGAGACGACTCACCGAGGCGCTTAATCCGCTTCGAGGTATCTTGAATCTGCTCACGGATGTTATCCATGCCGGTGATGGTGTTGTGCACCACCTCGTTACCCTTGTTGGCGATGGCTACGGAACGTTCCGCTACCGCGGAGGACTCCGAGGCGTTCGCCGATACCTGGTCAATCGACACGGCCATTTCGTTGATCGCTGCCGATGCACCGGCTATTTCCTGCGCCTGGTGCTCCGAAGCTTCGGCCAGGTGCATCGCCGTTGCCTGGGTTTCCTGCGCGGCACCGGCTACCTGCACGGCTGTCTGGTTAATGGTTTCTACCAAGTCGCGCAGCTGGTCAATCGAGTAGTTAATCGAGTCAGCAATGGCGCCCGTGAAG
>JAURXE010000075.1 GCA_030654635.1 Pseudomonas sp. | reverse complement strand
GCGCCGCACCCGCGCCGCCAGCGTGGCGCCGACCCGGGCTTGGGCGGTTAACCAGCCAGAGCCCAGCCCCAGCATGCCATCGCTGCCGCGCTGTTGGCGCACCAATAATTCCAGCACGCCGTCACTGGGCAGGGAGGCAATCGAATACTCGCGCAGGCCCAACTCGGGGTCGTTGCAGGGCTGTACCTCGAGCAGATCGCCGGCCTGCCAGTCGCTGCCCGCGGGCGCTTGCAGCCGCACGAGAAAGGTCGGTGCGCCGCTGCTACCAAGGTTCAGGCAATCACAGGCCAGCAGTTGCCAGGCACCGAACGCCGTATCGGCCACCGCCGGCAAGGCCGCGCCGGTCAACTCGCGCAGGTGCAACTGCCAGGCGGCGATGGCCGCCCCATCACCGTTATCCACCTGCACCTGGGCAAACAGAGGTTGCGCGCCCTGCTCGCCGAGCCAGTGCTGCACACGGCTGGCGAAGCCACAGAACTGCGCATATTGGCGATCCCCCAGGGCCAGCATAGCGTAACGCAGGTGGCTCAAGCCCAGGGCCTGGCCGAGCAATTTGCGCTCGAAGCCGCGAGCGCTGTCCGGCGCCTCGCCATCGCCAAAGGTGCTGACCACCAACAGCACCCGCTCGGCCTGGGCCAGCATGGCGGCGTTCAGACGCGCCAGCGGGCTGACCTGCACGGCAATCCCGGCAGCCTGTAATTGCCCGGCGGTTTGCCAAGCCAGCTGCTCGGCGAAGCCGCTTTGGCTGGCAAAACCGATCAGCCAATTGGCCCCCTCGGCCTGCGCAGTCACCGAGTTTTTGGCCGCCAGCAACGCGCGTTTCTTGCGCCGCCGATCCAGGTACAGCAGCCAGCCGGTGATGGCGAACAGCGGCAGGCTCAGGCTGACCAGGGCCATCAGGATGCGTCCGGGCAAGCCGAAGTATTCGCCCACATGCAAGGCATAGACGCTGGCGAGCAACTGGGCGCCGAGGGGTTTATCGGCATAGCGTTCATGACGGCGCACCTGGCCGCTCAACGGGTCGAGGCTGAGCTGATTAAGCGCGCGCGGGTGCTCGGCATCCTTGAGCAGATAAGACACCGTCGCAGGCTGGCCGGCCACCGGTGGCAAACGCAGGTTCCAGGCCACCAGCTGCGGCCCGGCGGCGTCTTGCAGGCTGTGCCAGATAGCGTCGTAGTCGACACTCGGCGGCGGCCCGGCAGGCGCTTGCTCACGGCCGCCACGGCGCTCGCCCGGCTTGCCACCCTGCTGGCCGGCCGGGGCGTCGCTGAGCAACCGGGTCAGGCCGTCGCGGTACCAGTCGTAGGACCAATACAAGCCGGTCAGGCTGGCGCACAGGTAGAACGCCAGGCACCAGGTGCCGGCCACCGCATGCAGATCCCAGTTGAAGGCGCGGCCTTTTTTCGCCCAGTCCAGCGTCAGCCAGGTGCGCCAGTTGAAGGCCTGGCGCGGCCAGCGCAGGTACAGCCCAGACAGGCAGAAGAACACCAGCGCCAGGGTGCTGGCGGCAGTGATCTGCTTGCCCGTCTCGCCCATGGCCAGGAAGCGGTGCAGCTGCAGCATCAGGTCGAAGAAGGCCTTGCCGCTGGGCTCGGCCAGCAACTCACCGCTGTAGGGATCGAAGAAGCGCATCGGCCCACGGCGCTCGCCGGCCGGCGGAGTAAAGAACACCCGCGCGGCACTGCCGGCCTGCGTGTCGACCCACAGACCGGAGACAGTCTTACCCGCAGCGGCCTCGATTTTACCCACCAGTTCGGCCGGCGCCAGGATGCCCGACTCGCGCACCTCGACCCGCAACACCTCGGGGTTGAGGGCGCCCATGATCTCGCCCTCGAAGGCATA
>JAURXE010000062.1 GCA_030654635.1 Pseudomonas sp. | reverse complement strand
GGCAGGATGCTGCTGACCAGAATGTCCTTGCGCCTTAGCTCGATACGCGCCGCATCCAGGTACATCTTGAACCCGGCCTTGCTGGCGCAGTAGGCCGCCTGACGGGGAATCGGCTGCAGCGAGGCCAGCGACGAGATGCCGACTATGTGGCCCTTGCCGCGCTCCAGAAAGTGCACGGTGGCCGCGCTGATGGTGGCGATGGCGCCGGATAAATTGGTCTGGATCAGGTTCAGTTCCTGGGCCAGATCGCCCCGCCCGATGCCCGTCATGTCATTGGCGCCGGCATTGACCACTATGATGTCGACGCTGCCCAGCCGCGCGAACAGCTCCTGCAGGGCCGGCCCGACACTGTCTATTTGGCAAACATCTAGCACGGCCAGTTCGACCCGCAGCTGCTTGCCAAAGGTGGCGTGCAGCTCGTCGCGCAACTGTTCCAGCAACGGCAGGCGGCGGGCGGTGAGGCCCAGGGCATGACCGCGGCGGGCCATTTCCAGCGCCAGTTCACGGCCGATGCCAGAGGAAGCGCCGGTGATAACCAGGGTGGAAGGTGCTGGGCTGTGCATGGTTGTTATCCGCTGAGTTGAGTTGAATGATCTGGAATGTTGCCGGCCGGCACTCAGCCAATCGCCTCGGCCGAATGCAGTTGTGCGCGCAGGGCGAACTTTTGAATCTTGCCGGTGGAGGTTTTTGGCAACTCGCCGAACACCACGCGCTTGGGCACTTTGAAGCGTGCCAGCAGCATGCGGCAATGCTCGATCAGCTCTTCGCTACTCACCGCCGCGCCCTCCTTCAGTTCGACAAAGGCGCAGGGCACTTCGCCCCAGGTGGTGTCGGGTAACGCCACCACAGCGGCGAGCAGCACAGCCGGATGGCGATAGAGCGCCTCCTCGACTTCCAGCGAGGAGATATTTTCGCCACCGGAAATGATCACGTCCTTGGAACGATCCTTGATCTTCACATAGCCATCGGCCTGCATCACCGCCAGGTCACCGGTGTGGAACCAGCCACCGCTGAAGGCCTCCTGGGTGGCGGTCGGGTTCTTCAAATAGCCCTTCATCACCAGGTTGCCGCGAAACATCACCTCGCCCATGGTCTCGCCATCCCAGGGCACCGGCTGCAGGGTCAGCGGATCGAGCACGCTGATCGCCTCCTGCAGGTGATAGGCCACGCCCTGGCGGCCGTTGCGCTCGGCACGCTCGCCAATCGGCAGCTGCTGCCAGGCCTCATGCTTGGCGCACACCGAGGCCGGGCCGTAGGTTTCGGTCAGGCCATAGACATGGGTCAGGTTAAAGCCAATCCGCTCCATGCCCTCGATAACCGCGGCCGGCGGCGCCGCGCCGGCGATCAGGCAATGCACCGGATGGTTGATGCCGGCCCGCAGCGCCTCGGGGGCATTAATCAGCAGGTTGTGAACGATCGGCGCGCCGCAGTAATGACTGACCTGGTGCGTGCGGATTAGCTCGAACACCGCCGCCGCATCGACGCGCCGCAAGCAGATATTGGTGCCGGCATTCGCCGCCAGCGTCCAGGGAAAACACCAGCCGTTGCAATGAAACATCGGCAGGGTCCACAGGTAGGTGGCGTGCGCCGGCATGTTCCACGACACCAGATTGCTGGTGGCATTCAGGTAGGCGCCGCGGTGGTGATAGACCACGCCCTTGGGGTTGCCGGTGGTGCCCGAGGTGTAGTTGAGCGAGATGGCGTCCCATTCATCCGCCGGCAGTTGCCAGGCGAAGTGCGGGTCACCGCCGGCGAGAAAGGCTTCGTACTCGATCTCGCCGAGCAGCTTGCCGCCGCTGTAGCTGGGATCGTCGACATCAACCACCAGCGGCCGCGCGCCGGACAGCATATTCAGCGCCTGCTCCACCAGCGGGGCAAATTCGCGGTCGGTGAGCAGCACCTTGGCCTCACCGTGCTGCAGCATAAAGGCGATGGCCTCGGCATCCAGGCGGGTATTCAAGGTGTTCAGTACCGCGCCCGCCATGGGCACGCCAAAGTGCGCCTCATACATGGCCGGCACGTTGGGCAACAGCACCGCGACGGTGTCGCCGCGCTGCACGCCGTACCGCACAAGCGCCGACGCCAGGCGCCGGCAGCGCTCATAGGTGCTGGCCCAGGAGTACTCAATCGCACCGTAGATCACCGCCGTGCGCTCAGGGTAAACATGGGCCGCGCGGGCCAGGAAAGACAGCGGCGACAAGCCGGTGAAGTTGGCCTGGCACTGGTCAAGGCCGGTCGAATAGAGGGTGGCGTTGGTCATGGGTGGCTCCGATTGGGCGAGCGTGGATGTTTAACGGCGGCGGGCGGCGCGCAGCCAGCCGAACGCCAACAGGATGACCAGGCTGGCGAAGCCAAACAGCAGGCGCACGTCGGGGGTGATGGCCGCGCCGTCGGTGGGCACCAGGTCGACATGCAGCGCGGCGAACTTGTA
>JAURXE010000059.1 GCA_030654635.1 Pseudomonas sp. | reverse complement strand
TCCGAATCCTGCGCGTGGTGGTCCGCTATCGCCTCGACGACTTGCTCCTCGCTTTGCCACTGCCCTGGTGGTTGCGCGCCTTAAGCTGGCTACTGCCGTGGCGCTGGCTGCCGCGCAAAACCTTGGACATCTCGCGGGGCGCGCGCCTGCGTTTAGCGCTGGAAGACCTCGGACCGATCTTTATCAAGTTTGGCCAACTGCTCTCTACCCGTCGCGATTTGCTGCCCATCGACATCGCCGACGAACTGGCCAAGTTGCAGGACCAAGTACCTCCATTCGACGCCGCACTCTCGGTGGCCCGCATCGAGGCGCAACTCGGCGCCAAGGTCGGCGATGTGTTTGCCCGCTTCGATAACCAGCCGCTGGCCTCCGCCTCGGTCGCCCAGGTACACGCTGCGCAGCTGAAAAGCGGCGAAGAAGTGGTGGTGAAAGTTATTCGCCCGGGGCTAAAACCCATCATCAAGCAAGACCTGGCCTGGCTCTATCTGCTCGCCAAACTGGCCGAAGCGCTGTCCAGCGAAGCACGCCGCCTGCACCCGATGGAAGTGGTCAGCGATTACGAAAAAACCATCTACGACGAACTCGACCTGCTGCGTGAAGCCGCCAACGCCAGCCAGCTACGGCGCAACTTTAGCGGCTCGGAGATGCTTTACGTGCCGCAGGTGTACTGGGATCTGTGCCGGCCCAAAGTGCTAGTGATGGAGCGCATCTATGGCATTGCGGTGACCGACCTGGCCACCCTCGCCGACCAGCGCACCGACATGAAGTTGCTGGCCGAGCGCGGCGTGGAAATCTTCTTCACCCAGGTGTTTCGCGACAGCTTTTTCCACGCCGACATGCACCCCGGCAATATCTTCGTCAGCACCCGCACGCCCTGGAATCCGCAATACATTGCCATCGACTGCGGCATCATCGGCAGCCTGACGCCCGAGGACCAGGACTACCTGGCGCGCAACCTGATCGCTTTTTTCAAGCGCGATTACCGCCGCGTCGCGCAACTGCATATCGACTCCGGCTGGGTGCCGGCCGACACCAAGGTCAACGACTTTGAAGCGGCGATTCGCACCGTCTGCGAGCCGATTTTTGAGCGGCCACTGAAAGACATCTCCTTCGCGCAACTGCTGCTGCGACTGTTCCAGACGGCGCGGCGTTTCAACATGGAAATCCAGCCGCAGCTGGTGCTGCTGCAAAAAACCCTGTTGAACATCGAAGGCCTCGGTCGCCAGCTGTACCCCGACCTCGACTTGTGGACTACTGCGCAACCCTTCTTGGAGCGCTGGATGCGCGAGCGCATCAGCCCACTGCACCTGCTGCGTAACCTGCAAAGCCAGGCCGAGCAAGTGCCGCATCTGTCGCAAATGGCCAAAGAAACCCTGGAGCGTCTGCGCCAACCAACAGCCCCTAGTACATTGCCAAGTCCTACTGCCATGGCTTGGCCGGGACGGCTGCTAGGTGCCTTGTTGGTCGCCGGCGCCGTCAGCCAAGGGTTAACCCTGACGCTGCTCACCTGGCCTGCTTGGGCCATGCTGGCCGGCGGCCTGTACTTGGTCGTGCGCCGATAGCCCGACCGCCGGCAAACAGGCCGACTCACTGAATACTTTTACGGCAGCCCAATACTGCCCGCAGCGGAACTGATATGAGCAATTGGTTAGACAGCATCAAGTGGGACGCCGACGGTCTGGTACCGGCCATCGCCCAGGACCATAAAACCGGGCGCATCCTGATGATGGCTTGGATGAACCGCGAAGCGTTGCAACTCACCGCCACCGAGCAGCGCGCCATCTATTGGTCACGTTCGCGTGGCAAGCTGTGGCGCAAGGGCGAAGAATCCGGGCATGTGCAAAAGCTCCATGAGCTGCGCCTGGACTGCGACGCCGACGTAATCGTGCTGATGGTTGAGCAACTGGGCGGCATCGCCTGCCACACCGGCCGCGAAAGCTGCTTTTATCGAGTCTATGAAAACGGCGCCTGGCAGATTGTCGAGCCGGTACTGAAAGACCCCGCCGCCATTTACGCCAACGCACCGAGCGCACCAGGACATCACCATGACTGACACCCTCAGCCGCCTCGCCGCCGTATTGGAGGCGCGCAAAGGCGCTGCCGCCGACAGCTCCTACGTCGCCAGCCTGTACCACAAGGGCCTGAACAAGATTCTTGAGAAAGTCGGTGAAGAATCGGTGGAAACCATTCTCGCCGCCAAGGACGCTGAGGTTAGCGGTGACTGCAGCGACCTGATCTACGAAACGGCCGATCTGTGGTTTCATAGCCTGGTGATGCTTGCAGCACTCGGGCAACATCCGCAGGCGGTGCTTGACGAACTGGACCGGCGTTTTGGTTTGTCGGGGCACGACGAAAAAGCGGCACGCGCAAACACCACCGAATAAACAACTTATCGAGGCGAAACTGTCATGGGTATTTTTGACTGGAAACACTGGGTCGTTATTCTGATCGTGGTGGTATTGGTGTTCGGCACCAAGAAGCTCAAAGGTTTGGGCACCGACATTGGCGAGTCGATCAAAGGCTTTCGCAAGGCCATGAACGATGAAGACAAACCCGCAGAGCCGGGCCCGACGCAGGCCCCAACAGCCGCGCCACTCAACCAGCCCAACACCATCGACGTGCAGGCACAAAAAGTCGAGCAGCCGGCCCACAAGGAATAACCCGCGATGTTCGGCATCAGTTTTGGCGAATTACTGCTGATCGGCCTGGTCGCCTTGCTGGTGCTCGGCCCTGAACGCCTGCCAGGCGCGGCGCGCACCGCCGGCCTGTGGATCGGCCGGTTAAAGCGCAGCTTTAACTCGATCAAAGAGGACGTGGAGCGCGAGATTGGCGCCGACGAAATCCGCCGTCAACTGCATAACGAAAACATCATGGCGCAACAGAGCAAGTCCCAGAGCACCCATGCCGCGCCTAGCAACAGCGAGCCCATGACCGCACTGGAAACTCCACCGGTGGCCAATAACGAACCGCCCCAACCGCCGCGTGCCCTATGAGCAGTCAACCCGCTGACAAACCCGAAGCCGATGCACAGATGCCCCTGGTTTCGCACCTCACCGAACTGCGCACGCGCTTGTTGCGCTGTGTAGCCGCGACCTTTTTGATCTTTGCCGGGCTGTTTTATTTCGCCCAGGACATCTACACCTTCGTGTCCGCCCCGCTGCGCGCCTACCTGCCGCCCAACGCCACCATGATCGCCACCGACGTGGCCTCGCCGTTTATCGCGCCGTTCAAGCTGACCATGATCGTCGCGCTGTTTCTGGCCATGCCGGTGATCCTGCAACAGGTCTGGGGCTTTATCGCACCCGGCCTGTACAAGCACGAGAAACGCATCGCCATGCCGCTGCTGGCCTCCAGCATTGTGCTGTTCTACGCAGGGATGGCCTTCGCCTATTACCTGGTGTTCCCGATCATTTTCCACTTCTTCGCCAGCGTCACCCCCGAAGGCGTGTCGATGATGACCGACATCAACAGCTACCTGGATTTCGTGCTGACGCTGTTCTTCGCCTTCGGCGTGGCCTTCGAGATTCCGGTGGCCGTGGTGCTGCTGATCTGGATTGGCGTGGTCGATGTGGCGTACCTGCGCAAGATCCGCCCCTATGTGGTGATCGGCTGTTTCGTGGTCGGCATGGTGCTGACGCCGCCGGATATTTTTTCGCAAACCCTGCTGGCCGTGCCGATGTGGATGCTGTTTGAAGTCGGCGTGCTGTTCGGCAGTTTGATACACAAGCGCGGCGAACATCCCGAGGATCAGTCCTCGGACAGCAACAGTGGCGACCAGCCGCCAGCAACCCAACCGTGAACCTACTGCTACTGGAAGACCGCGACTTTATCGCCGCCGACCGCGTACTGCTGCAAGGCCGGCGCCTCAAGCACCTGCAAGAAGTGCATCGCGCCGTCGCCGGTGACAACCTGCGGGTCGGCCGACTCAACGGCCTGATGGGTCAAGGCCAACTGCTGCGCCTGGAGCCAACTGAGGCCGAACTGCAGATCAGCCTCGACCAACCGCCACCGGCCAAGCTGCCCCTAACGCTGCTCCTTGCCTTGCCGCGCCCGAAGATGCTCAAGCGGGTGCTGCAGACCGTGGCCAGCATGGGCGTACCCAAACTGATTCTGCTCAACAGTTACCGAGTAGAAAAAAGCTTCTGGCAGACGCCCTTCCTGCAACCCGAGGCGATCCGCGAACAGCTGATTCTCGGCCTGGAGCAATCACGCGATACGCTGTTGCCGGAAGTCATTATTGAAAAACGCTTCAAGCCCTTCGTCGAAGACCAGCTCAGCCAGCTGGTCCAGGGCAGCCTCGGCCTGGTCGGCCACCCCGGCGACTATCCCAGCTGCCCACGCGCGGTCAGCCAGGCAGTAACTCTGGCCATCGGCCCCGAGGGCGGCTGGATTCCTTACGAAGTGGAAAAACTCGCCGCCGCCGGCCTGCAGCCGGTACAGCTCGGCGAGCGCATCCTGCGGGTCGAAACGGCGGTCACCGCCCTGCTGGCGCGCTTGTTTTAGCCGCCCACGGCGAGCTGGTCACTGTGCTCCTGGGGTCGCCCCAGGTCCGCCGCACGCCCTGCGACGGTATCCAGCGCCCTACAACACCTGCCGCAAAAACGCCTGGGCACGCGGGTCTTGTGGCTGGCTGAAGAACTGCGCAGGCGCGGCATCTTCCAGCAGTTTGCCGTGATCAAAGAACAGCACGCGGTCGGCCACTTCCCGGGCAAAACCCATTTCGTGGGTGACGCAGACCATGGTCATGCCTTCAAGGGCCAGGGTCTTCATTACGTCGAGCACTTCGCCGACCATTTCCGGGTCCAGCGCCGAAGTCGGTTCGTCGAACAGCATGACTTTCGGCTCCATCGCCAAGGCACGGGCGATGGCCACCCGCTGCTGCTGGCCACCGGAGAGCCGCGACGGGAACTCATGGGCCTTCTGGGCGATGCCGACCTTCTCCAGCAGCGCGCGGGCCTTTGCCTCGCTGTCCGCGCGGCTCAATTTGCGCACCACTTGCTGGGCCAGACAAAGGTTGTCCAGCACGCTCATATGCGGGAACAGGTTGAAATGCTGGAACACCATGCCAACTTCACGGCGGTAGGCGTTGACGTCGGTTTTTGGGTTACTCAGATCAAGGCCATCGATGCTGACCGAGCCACTGTCGAGGGTTTCCAGGCCATTCAGGCAACGCAGAAAAGTGGATTTACCCGAGCCGGACGGGCCAATCACCACCAATACTTCGCCCTTGGCCACCTGGGTGCTGACGTCATCTACCGCGCGCACCACTTGCCCACGGGCATCGAAAACTTTAACCAGCTGATGAACTTCAATCACTTTGCGCGAGCCTCCGCTCCAGCCGCCGGGCAATCTGCGACAGCGGTAAATTAATCAGCAGGTACAGCGCCGCCACACAAAACCAGATCTCGAAGGTCGAGAACGAGGTGGTGATGGCTTCACGGCCGCTTTTGGTCAGCTCGGTGATGGCAATCACCGAGACCAACGAGGTGTCTTTGACCAGGCTGATGAACTGCCCGGCCAGCGCCGGCAACACCCGCTTAAAGGCTTGCGGCAACACCACATAACGCATCGCCTGCAGGCCGTTCAGGCCCAGGGAGCGGGCGGCTTCGGCCTGACCTTTAACCACCGACTGCACGCCGGCGCGAACAATCTCCGCCACATAGGCGCCGGTAAACAGCGCCAGCGCAGCCACTCCGGCGAACTCGCGGGACAGATTAAGCACCGTGCCGATAAAGAAGTAGAAGATGAAAATCTGCACCAGCAGCGGCGTGCCGCGCACCAACTCGACATACACGGTCGACAGGTCGCGCAGGGTCGGATTGCTCGACAACCGGCACAGGCCGGTGAGCAAGCCAATCACCAGCGCCAAGGCGCCGGCTGCCAAGGAAATCCACAGGGTCGTCAGCAAGCCCCAGACCAGCGGACCGGCGGCCCAGTGTCGGGTCACGCCCAGCACATCGCCTTCGGCCACGTCATCACCCACCGCCAGCTGCAGGCTATCGCTGTCCACGGTCAGCAACTGCTCAACGGCACTGCTGCTGCGCAGGGTCACCTCGGTAAGCGGGCCGTGCGCCGTGAGCGCCGCCACTTGCCCGTAATCGTCGGCGCGCTGCTGGACTTCAGCCTGATAGGCGAAGTACTGCGGCAAGCGATTCCAGTGCCACTCGTAGGAAATCAAGGAGGCAGCAAACCAAAGACTGCCGGCCAGCCCCAGCAAGATAACCCCGGTCAGCAAGTGCCAAGGCCATTGGGCTTTTTTCTGTTTAGCCACGCGGTGCATCCATCAATAAATAACCAAAAACAAGCCAGCCATAAATGCGAACGCGCAGGTTACAAGCCTGCGCGTCGGGTCAGCAATTTAGCGAGAAGCAGCCAGCGGCTTACTCCATGTCCTTCAACCAACTGGTGTCTTTAAACCACTTGGCGTGCAGGCGATCGTAGGTGCCGTCGTGGCGGATCTGCTGCAGGTAGTTATTGATCCAGTTGAGGCTGTCGTAGTCGCCCTTCTTCAAACCAAAGGCCAGCGGCTCATAGGTGAAGGGCTCTTCGAGGTACAGCAACTTGCCGGCGCCAGCCTTGTTGACCGCCACCACGTTGTAGGGCGCGTCATAAACAAAGGCATCGGCCTTGCCGTTGACCACGTCCATCACCGCTTCTTGCTCGTTGTCATAACCGTGGTACTCGGCCTTGCTGATCAGCTTCTTGGCGATCATTTCGCCAGTGGTGCCGATCTTCGAGGTCAGGCGGTACTTGGAGTCATTGAGGTCTTTATAGGTCTTGATCTGGCCTTGCAGGTCCTTGCGAATCAGCAAGGTTTGGCCAACCACGATAAAGGGTTCCGAGAAGTTCAGGCGCAGGTTGCGCTCCTGGGTCAGGGTCATGCCGCTGCCGATAATGTCGAACTTGTTGGTCAGCAGTGCCGGGATGATGCCGTCATAACTGGTGGACACCAGCTCTAGCTTGACGCCCATGGCCTTGGCCATGTCTTTGAGCAGATCGACTTCAAAGCCGATGATCTCGCCGCGTTTGTTGGTCATTTCGAACGGCATATAGGTGGGGTCCATACCGACCCGCAGGGTGCCGCTTTTAACCGCGTCTTCAATGGCGCCGGCCTGCGCCGCAGCGCCGCCGAGGGTGGTGGCTGCCAACAACAATGTGGCGAGAAACTTTTTCATTTTCGCTCCAAACAAGGGAATAAATTCAGGATCGACCGTCAAGCCCAGCAATGACGCTCATTTTGTGTCGCGCATGTTACCCGCTGAGGGCCGCGCTGACGACCGCGACGGCAGCTTAAACAGCGGTTTGCCCAGGCCAAGCGACGATCTGCGGGTTTTAGCTTTGCAGTAAAAAAGTCACCGGACCGTCGTTGACCAGATGCACCTGCATGTCCGCGCCAAATTCGCCGCAGGCCACCACTGGATGCGCAAGCTGCGCCTGACTGAGCAGATAATCGAACAGTTGCGCGCCCAACTCAGGCGGCGCCGCGCTGGAGAAGCTCGGCCGCAAGCCGCTGTTGGTGTCGGCCACCAGGGTGAATTGCGAAACCAGCAATAAGCCGCCACCAACATCGCGCAGCGACAGGTTCATCTTGCCGGCGGCATCGCTAAACACCCGATAGTTCAGTAGTTTCTGCAACAGTTTGTCGGCGCTGGCGTGGCTGTCTTGCGGCTCGACGCCGACCAGCACCAGCAAGCCGTGTTCGATCGCGCCGACCACCTGGCCGGCAACCTCAACCCGCGCCTGACTGACGCGCTGTAACAGCGCCTTCATGCCTCGTCGGGTGCCAAGTCGAGCAAGCGATGAGCCAGCTGATCGGCGGCGCGCACCAAGGCATCGGTGATACCGACTTCAGAAGCGGCGTGGCCGGCATCGCGGATAATCTGCAGCTCGCTGTTGGGCCAGGCCTGGTGCAACGCATGGGCGTTATCCAGCGGACAAACCACATCGTAGCGACCGTGAACGATGACGCCCGGCAGGTGGGCAATTTTCGGCATGTCGCGAATCAACTGATCGGGTTCGAGAAAAGCCTCATTAACGAAGTAATGGCATTCGATTCGCGCAATCGACAGCGCCCGATGAGCATCGCTGAAGCGTTCGACCACCTGCGGATTGGGCCGCAGGGTGGCGGTGCGGCCTTCCCAGGTCGACCAGGCCTTGGCCGCGTGCATCTGGGCAATCTGGTCCTGACCGGTCAGACGTTTGTAAAAAGCCTGCATCAGGTCGCTGCGTTCATCGACAGGAATCGGGGCCAGGTAGTCCTCCCAGTAATCGGGAAACATGCGGCTGGCGCCTTCCTGATAGAACCACTGAAAGTCCTGCGGCCGGCAGAGGAAGATGCCGCGCAAGATCAGCCCATGCACGCGCTCCGGATGGGTTTGCGCGTAAGCCAGGGCCAGGGTCGAGCCCCAGGAGCCACCAAACAGCACCCATTTTTCGATGCCGAGCTGCTGGCGAATATGCTCAAGGTCATCGACCAGATCCCAGGTGCTGTTGTTTTCCAGACTCGCGTGAGGCGTCGAGCGGCCACAACCGCGCTGGTCGAAGGTGACGATACGGTACAGGTTCGGGTCGAAGAAACGCCGGCTCAGTGCGTCGCAGCCAGCGCCCGGCCCGCCATGAATAAACACCACCGGCAAACCATCCGCCGAGCCGCTCTCGTCAACGTACAACACGTGCGGCTGCGCCACCGGCAACTCATGGCGGGCGTAGGGTTTAATTTCCGGATATAGCGTCTGCATGCTGCACTCCCGAATCTGCGCGCACGGGCCCAGCTGGGCGCCGCTCTGGTACTCTGTCGGTCATCATAACCACGAAAAGGAACTTCGGCATGCCAGTACGGCTATTTACCCTGGCGCTACTGATAATTATCCCCTTGCTCAGCAGCTGCGGGCGCAACGATCCGCAGGCAGCGCTCGAGGCGGCCGTGCAACAACTGCAGGATAATATCGAAGCCAAGCGCAGCAGCGCGGTGCTTGAGCAACTGCATACGCAGTTCAGCGCGCAACAACAGTACGATCGCGAATGGGCCAAGCGCACCATGCTCGCGCTGTTTATGCGCCACCAGAACGTCAGCGTGATTGCCTTCAGCAAGCGCAGCCAGATCGATCCAACCTACCCTGAAAAAGGCCACACCGAAGCCGAAATCGCCCTCACCGGCGCCGCCGGGTTAATCCCCGACAACGCCGCGCATTACCGGCTGAAACTGGAGTGGTGGCTGGAAGATGGCGAATGGCAACTGGCGCGCCTGAACTGGCAGTAGTTCAGGGCTGGCGGATTTGTTGGTCGGCGACCCGCCAGATCAGCTCGTCGGTGTTATAACCGCGCTGCCTTGCAATGCTGAGCAATTGCTCGCGCGTTTGCGCCGACACTTGCGGAGTGCGCGACAACAACCACAGGTACTGACGACTCGGGTTGCCCACCACGGCTAGCTGGTAGCCGTCATCCAGATACAGCACCCAGTAGTCGCCACGGGTGAAGTTAGGAAATAACCGGCTAAACCAATTATCAAAGCGCACCCACAGCTTGTCGGTTTTCCCGGCCTGTTGCGCAAAGGCCTGCCCGTTAGCCTGCAACCACTCGCCCGAGAGCGTGCGACAGCTATTCACTACGCTCAGAGTGGCGTCTGCTTGCAACTGATAAGCCGCCTCAGACTGCGCGCAGTTGCGCTGGAAGAACATCGGCAGCCGTGCCAGTTCATACCAGGTGCCTTGATAGCGCTGTAAATCGACCTGAGCCACCGTTTGTGGCGCGGCCAACTGGCCGCCTGAACTGCTGCAGCCCGCTAGCAGCAGTAAGGCGCTCAAGGCAAAAAATAGATGTACAGAGCGCATTTACTTCAGGCCTTGGCCGGAGAACAACAGCACTTTGTCACTGGCAAACTGCACGCTGATGGAAGACTTTTCATCGCCCCAGGTGCAACTACTCATACCCAAGGCGCCGGCACATTCCGTCGGCGCGCCGAGCAAAGCCTGAACCTCAGCTTTGTCCATGCCGGCGCTTAACTTGGCGTAGTTTTCTTCGGAAACCTTACTGCAAGCGCCCAACAGCAAAATCATGGACAACAAGGCGAGTTGACGAGCAAACATGGCATAACTCCTAATCCGATAGTTGACCTGCGCACCCGCCATGACGACGGGTACATGACAGCCGTTTTACGCTTGGTGATAACCGGTAACGCGCTCGACTTCTTCCTTCGAACCGAGGAACACCGCCACCCGCTGGTGCAACGAGGTCGGCTGGATATCCAGAATGCGCTGGTAACCATTGGTCGCCGCACCGCCTGCCTGCTCGATGATAAACGACATAGGATTGGCTTCGTACATCAGGCGCAACTTGCCTGGTTTCTCTGGCTCACGGGAGTCACGCGGGTACATAAACATGCCGCCACGGGTCAGAATCCGGTGCACGTCGGCCACCATCGCCGCCACCCAACGCATGTTGTAATCCTTCTCCAGCGGACCGCTTTTACCGGCCAGCAACTCGTCGACATAACGGGTCACCGGCGCTTCCCAGTGGCGCTGATTGGACATGTTAATGGCGAATTCTTTGGTCTGTGCCGGCACCTGAATGTTGTCGTGGGTCATCACGAAACTGCCCAGCTCACGATCCAGGGTGAAGCCTTTAACGCCATTGCCCAGAGTCAGCATCAGCATGGTTTGCGGGCCGTAAATCGCGTAGCCGGCAGCCACTTGTTCGGTGCCTGGCTGCAAGAATGCCTCTTCGCCCAGGTCGCCCTCTTCACCGTTACGATCAGGGCAACGCAGCACCGAAAAGATGGTGCCGACCGAGACGTTTACATCAATATTGGACGAGCCATCCAGCGGGTCAAACACCAGCAGATAGGCACCCTTTGGGTACTTGCCGGGGATCTGGTAAGCGTTGTCCATTTCCTCGGATGCCATGCCGGCCAGGTGACCGCCCCACTCGTTGGCTTCCAGCAAAATGTCATTGGACAGTACATCGAGTTTCTTCTGCACTTCGCCCTGAATGTTCTCGGTTTCCATGCTGCCCAGCACGCCGCCGAGGGCACCCTTGGAAACCGCGTAGCTGATTTCCTTACAGGCGCGCGCCACTACTTCGATAAGAAAACGCAAATCCGCCGGCGTGTTGTTGCTGCGGGTTTGTTCAATCAGATAGCGGCTCAGGGTAATGCGGGACATGGGAGGCACCGAGGTTGGGTAAATTGCGCGCAGTTTACCCTTTAACGACCGGCAGTGCCTCCCACTGCCGGCAATCCCGCCAGCCGGGGCCTCGGCTCGCCGACTACTGGACGATTACCGACGACTCTCCGTATACCCTGTTACGCCCACCACGCTTGGCTTGATACAACGCGGTATCGGCGACCTGCAAGAGCTCGTCGAGACTCTGTCCTTGGGTCGGCCACAGAGCCAGGCCGATGGACACCGTGAGCAGCTCCGGGCCGTTGCGGGTGGCCAGCGGAGTACTGGCCAGCTCGCGACAAATCGACTGCAGACGGCTGAGCGCCAAGGCGCCATCCGCACCCGGCATGATCAGCACAAACTCCTCACCACCGATGCGAAACAACGCATCGGAGCTGCGCAGATGGCTCAACAACTGCATAGCCAAGGCCTTAAGCACGTCATCGCCGACCAAATGACCGCAACGATCATTCAGCGCCTTGAAGTGATCGAGATCGAGCATGGCCAAGGCCAGGCCGTGTTGCTCCCGTTGCGCGCGGGCCTGTTCATGCTGAAAAAACTCGGCCAAATAACGGCGGTTATACAGACCAGTCAAAGGATCACGCAGCGCCTGCTCGCGCAATTGCTCATGCAGTGCCGAGATGGTCTGCAGCCGCTCCTCACTCAAGCTCAAGGCCTCGACCAGCTGCAGTGCGCTGAGGTGCGATTCGCTGACATCGCGCAGGTAGAGCATCTCGCCGAGGCGAATATTGCCGCTGCGGCGTACTCGCTCAATGCTGCGGCGGCGCACTTCGAGATAACGCGGTGGGTTGTTCAGGGTCAGTAATTGCGCCGCATCCAGAGCACTGGGCAGCAACAACAAATCGCGCAGGGCGCCGCCAAACACCGGCCAGTCAGCCAGTGCACGCCCCTGCCAGTCGGCCCTCAGCCCGGCCAACTGCAACGCCGCCGGATTGGCTTCCAGTACGCGCTGCTGCTGATCAATCACCAACACCGGATCAAGCAAAGCTTCAAGCAATAGATGCCGCGCCACCGGCAATAAATCAAACAGCCGCACACCCACAATCAGCCAGCCGAACGCCAGCAAGGTAAAGGCAAAACTAAAGGGAGTCGGATCAAAGCCAAACAACATCCAGCCAAAGCCGACATAGCTTAAATTGGCCACCCAAGGAACTGCGGTCACCACCACAAAAGCCAGGTAGTGGCTGCGATAGAGGCCCTGGCTGTGCAGCGCCGCGCGCACCACCACCACCAGGCAGAACAACATAAACAGGTAGACATAGGCGGCGGCGGCAAAAAACAACGGGCCATGCACATAGCGTATCGGCGCGCCAACCTCGGCGGAGAGCGGCGCGCTGGAGGCCGCGTAAAACAGCCCATGCCAAGGATTGCTGAGCGCCAGCAACCAGCTCAGTAGCGGCATTACCGCCAGACCCAAAACATAACGCCGCGGCAAGGGCTGCCGCTCGCTGTTGACGTACTGCCAAAGAAAGATCGCCCAGAAAGTCGGCACGCCAATAATGCCCGGCCAGGCCATAGAAGCCCAAAATATCTTGCTGCTGGCGTCCTGGACTGCCAGCTCCAGCCCAGCCACTAACAGCCACCAGAGAATGCCCAGATGCATAACGAAAAAGCTGTTACGCCCAGGGAAATAGCGCTGGCGCAAAATCCAGCGAGACAACCAGAGCACAA
>JAURXE010000054.1 GCA_030654635.1 Pseudomonas sp. | reverse complement strand
CGGGCTCTGGGGTGGCGGCGATTGCAGCGGCCAAAGCCGGCGCGCTGGAAGTGGTGGCCTGCGATCTCGACCCACTGGCGCTAGCGGCCTGTCGGGCGAATGCCGAACTGAATGGCGTGCAACTGAGCTATTCGGCGGACTTTTTCAGCGAGACCGACCGTTTCGACCTGATCATAGTCGCCGACGTGCTCTATGACCGCGCCAACCTGCCGCTGCTCGATCAGTTTCTCAGTCGCGGCCAGCAGGCGCTGGTGGCCGACTCGCGGGTGCGCGATTTTCAGCACCCGCAGTACCAACGCATCGGCCTGCTGGATGCCTACACCTGGCCCGACTTGGCCGAGCCTGCCGAGTTCCGCCTGGTCAGCCTGTACCATGCCAGCCGCGATGGTGTTGCGGGCCAGCCCGATATCCGCGAATAATTCGCAGGTCCACCACCACCCAGCAATGGTGGATGGATAAAGCGCCATCCACCCTACGCCCAGCGAGACCGACCATGAGCGCCACCCCCTATATTTTCGACGTCAGCGGCATCGCCCAATTTGATCAACTGGTGATCGAGAACTCCTTCCACAAGCCGGTGCTAGTGGATTTCTGGGCCGAGTGGTGTGCGCCATGCAAGGTGCTGCTGCCGCTGCTGGCGGGGATTGCCGAGTCTTATCAGGGCGAGATGCTGCTGGCCAAGGTCAACTGCGATCTGGAGCCGGATATAGTCCAGCGCCTGGGTGTGAGTAGCCTGCCCACCGTGGTGCTGTTTAAAGATGGCCAACCGGTGGATGGCTTCACTGGCGCGCAACCCGAATCGGCGATTCGCACCATGCTCGCCCAGCATGTCACCCAGCCGCCGGAGCCGGCCGCCGACCCGCTGATCACTGCGCAAGCACTGTTTAACGAGGCGCAGTTCGGCGCCGCCGAAGCACTGCTCAAGCAACTGTTGACGGACGACGCCACTAACGCCACCGCGCTGATTCTGTACGGACGCTGCCTGGCCGAACGCGGCGAGCTTGGCGAAGCCGAAGTGGTACTGAATGCCGTCACTGGCGATGAGCATAAGCACGCCCTGGCCGCCGCCCGGGCACAACTGACCTTCCTGCGCCAAGCCGCCGACTTGCCCGAAGTGGCTCGCCTGAAAACCCGCCTGGCGCAAAATGCTGAAGACGACGAAGCGGCTTACCAACTGGCCATCCAGCAACTGGCGCGCCAGCATTACGAGCCGGCGCTGGAGGCCTTGTTGCGGCTGTTTATCCGCAATCGAAACTACGCCGACGGCTTGCCGCACAAGACCTTGCTGCAAGTCTTCGAGCTGCTCGGCAATCAGCATCCGCTGGTGACCCATTACCGACGCAAGCTCTATCAGGCAATTTACTAAAAGCACCGCGCCGGGCTGTCGCTCTTTTGTAGGAGCCAGCTCTGCAGGGCGGGCTTAAGCCCACCCGCCACTCATCTCCCGCAAATTTACCCGGGCACTGGTCGAGACAACTTAAAGTTGTTATAACGTAACAACTTTAAACCCATCAACTCGCCCGGAGTCTTTATGCGCCGATTGTTACTCGCCCTGCCCTTCACCCTCCTACCTCTGGCCGCAACCCAAGCCGCCGAGGATGAGCATGCCCATGAGCATGAGCACGCAGAACACAGCAGCCTCGCCGCCCACGAACATGGTGCGGCGCAGCTTAATGTGGCTCTCGACGGCAACACCTTGGAGCTGGCTCTGGAAAGCCCAACGATGAACATCGTCGGTTTCGAACACGCCGCCGTCAGCGCCAGCGACCAAGCCGCCGCAGCCAAAGCCAAGCAGCAGCTGCAAGATCCGCTGGCACTGTTCAGCATCGCGCCAGGCGCGGATTGCAGCGTGACCAAGCTGGAGGTTGCCAGCCTGGTATTTGCCGCCGCAACCGCCGCAACTAAAAACGCGAGCGAGCACAGCGATGTCGATGCCGACTACGCCCTCACCTGCAATCACCCCGAGCAGCTGCAGGGGATCGACCTGAGCGAGTTGTTCAAACGCTTCCCGGCCACGCAGAAAATCCAGGTGCAGCTGATCGGCCCCAAAGGCCAACAAGGTAGCGAACTCAGCCCGGCTAATCCGCGCCTGAAGTTTTAATTTGGCTTACCGCGGCCCGGCGGGCTGCGTTAGCATCGCGCCACGCCGTACGTCCAACCGCCAAACAGGCCACTGATCAGCATGAGCGCATTAATTGAACTGTCCGAGCTGGGCTTTGCCTGGCCCGGCCAACCCGAGCTGCTGGACATTCCAGCCTTCGCCCTGCAAAGCGGCGAAAGCCTGTTTCTCAAAGGCCCCAGCGGCAGCGGCAAAACCACCTTGCTTGGCCTGCTGGGCGGCGTGCAAAAGCCAGCACGTGGCAGTATTCGTTTGCTCGGTGCGGACTTGAGCCAGATGTCCGCCGGCGCCCGCGATCACTTTCGGGTCGATCACACCGGCTACATCTTCCAGCAGTTCAACTTGCTGCCGTTTCTCTCGGTGCGCGAAAACGTCGAGCTGCCGTGTCACTTCTCCAAACTGCGCAGCCAGCGTGCCCAACAACGCCACGGCAGTGTCGGCCAAGCCGCTAGCGCCCTGCTCGCCCACCTTGGCCTGCACGATCCGCAGCTACTCAGTCGGCGCGCCGATGCCCTGTCGATCGGCCAGCAACAACGAGTGGCCGCCGCCCGCGCCCTGATCGGCCAGCCAGAACTGGTGATTGCCGACGAGCCAACCTCGGCACTGGACACCGATGCCCGCGAAGCCTTTTTGCAGCTGCTATTTGCCGAATGCCGCGAGGCCGGCTCCAGCCTGCTGTTTGTCAGCCATGACCAGAGCCTGGCACCACTGTTCGACCGCAGCCTGTCGTTGGCCGAACTGAACCGCGCCACCCGGTCGACGGAGATCTGAGTATGTATTTGATTCGCCTGGCGCTGGCCAGCTTGGCCAACCGCCGTTTCACCGCGCTGTTGACGGTGTTCGCCATCGCCTTATCGGTGTGTTTGTTGCTGGCGGTCGAGCGGGTGCGCACCGAGGCGCGCAACAGCTTTGCCAGCACCATCAGTGGCACCGACCTGATAGTCGGCGCCCGCTCCGGCAGCATCAACCTGCTGCTGTATTCGGTGTTTCGCCTCGGCAATGCCACCAACAACATTCGCTGGGACAGCTTCGAGACGATTGCCCGTGACCCCAAAGTGAAATGGGCAATTCCGCTCTCGCTCGGAGACTCCCATCGCAGCTACCGGGTCATGG
>JAURXE010000036.1 GCA_030654635.1 Pseudomonas sp. | reverse complement strand
GGTGGCCACGTGAGTGTTGGCGATGTATTTATCGCGGGCCACCACATGGTGCAGATCGACCATATAACGCTTGGGCATGGCCGCAAGACCACCCAGCCAGTCGACCTGCGCCGGTCGGCCACGGCGCCACATCAAAAAGCGCTTGCCGGCACCGAGCACGGCCAAAGCCAGGGCGCTGAACAGCAGGATAGGAAGGATGGTGCTCAACATCTGATGTTCCTCGCGGAGCCCGCGCTGATGACAATTCCCGAAGGAGGGGCTTTAGCCGCAAAGGCCATCGCGGCTAAAGCTCCTCCCAGAGTGGTTTGGCGTCTGGCTCAAAAATCCTTACACAACCGCAAGGCGTCATAGATGGCCGCGTGGGTATTGCGCTGGGCCACGCAATCGCCGATGCGGAACAACAGATAACCTGCGCCCGTCTCGCTCAAGCACGGCTGCGGCTGGATGGCGAACAGCGCCTCGACGTCGATCTGGCCTTTGTTGCGCGAACCCTCTTTAAGCCCGTAGTAGAGGGTTTCGTCGGGGCGCACGCCGTTCTCGATCACCACCTGATCGACCACCCGCTCCTCTTTGGCGCCGGTGTATTCGTTCTCCAGCACGGCCACCAGGTTGTCGCCTTCGCGGTAGACCTTCTCCAGCATCAGGTCGCCGGTCATGATCACTTCCTTGGGGTACATGCTGCGGTAGTAGGTCGGGAAGCTGGTGCCGCCGATGGCCACACCCGGCTTGATGTCGTCGGTGACGATCTCGACCTTGCTGCCCTTGTCGGCGATAAAATCCGCCACCGACATGCCGGTGAATTCGCAGATGGTGTCGTAGACCAGCACGTTTTTGCCCGGTGCCACCGTGCCGTCGAGCACGTCCCAGCTGCTCACCACCAGGCCTTCGGCCGCGCCCCAATGTTCGTTTTGTTCAAGGAACGGATGGCCTCCGTTGGCCAGCACCACAATGTCCGGGCGCAGGTCGAGAATGCTTGCCTCATCGGCGCCAGTGCCCAGGCGCAGGTCGACGTTCAGCCGCGCCAGCTCCAGCTGGAACCAGCGGGTGATGCCGGCCATTTGATCGCGTTGCGGCGCCTTGGCGGCCAGAGTGATCTGCCCACCAAGACTGTCCTTCTTTTCAAAAAGCGTCACGTCGTGGCCACGTTCGGCGGCGACTCGTGCCGCCTCCATGCCGGCCGGGCCGCCACCAACGATGACCACCTTGCGTTTAATGCCGGTGGTTTTTTCGATGATATGCGGCAGGCCCATATATTCACGGGAAGTCGCAGCGTTCTGGAT
>JAURXE010000031.1 GCA_030654635.1 Pseudomonas sp. | reverse complement strand
AGTGCTAATGCCCTGGCACTTGCGGCGCAGGCCGAAGGCAATCAGGGGTTTAAGCAGCCAGCCGCAAGGCCCGGCCAGGCGTGGGAAGCTAAAATGGGTGAGGATATGAAGAAACGCCTGATCGCCTAACAGGCGTGCCAGTACGCTTGGGACTTCGGCGTCGTTGTACGGTCGGATGGCATCGAATTCGCCCATCATGCTCTCTGATTGTTTAAGCGACTGCGCTACGGGGTGTTAGCCCTACGGATAAAACGGCTGCACATAGACCGGCGATTATACCTGCAAGTCACATGGAGACTGCGATGCTCGAAAGCCAAGATTATCAGTGCCCCTACTGCGGCGAAGTGGCGCAGGCGTTGCTGGATTTGTCCGGCGGCGATCAGCAGTACATCGAAGACTGTCCGGTCTGCTGTCGACCCATTGAGTTCGCTCTGCAGACTGACGGCGAGAGCTGGTCATTGCAGGTGCGCCGTGAGGACGACTAATGCTGCGCATTTATGAACCGGCAGACTTGCTGGAAGCCGAGTTACTGGTGGCAATGCTCGCCAGTGAAGGGGTTACTGCGCACCTGAGTGGTCAGCATTTGCTCGGCGCTGTCGGTGAACTGCCGGTCAGTGGCCTGCTGGGCTTGTTGGTTGCCGATGTACAGGCCGAACGGGCGCAGCAGTTGATCACTGGGTACAATGCCGCGCAACCGCTGGACTTTGAGCCGCCGACCGATTTTAGCGGCGAGCTGCTCTGCTAATTATTTGCCCCCTTGAGTTTTACCGCCCCTATGTGTGGACGTTTTGCGCTGTTTCGCTGGCCTGCCACGTTTGCCGCCATGCCCGGATTTCCCGCCGACCAGCAACCGCACTGGAATATTGCTCCGGGTGCGACCGTGTTGATGCTGCGCAATGAGGACGGGCAGCGCCAAGCGGCGCCCGCGCGTTGGGGCCTAACCCCGCCGTGGCTGACGGACTGGTCACGCACACCGGCCCACGCTCGGGCGGAAACCCTGGCCGAGCAGCCGATGTTTCGTGATGCGTTTAAACAGCGCCGCTGTCTGGTGCCGGCCAATGGCTTTTACGAATGGCGGGGCACGGCGCGCAAGCGGCCGTTCTGGCTCAGCCAAGAGGCGCCGCTGCTGTATTTCGCCGGTGTCTGGGAGGCTTACCCGGTTGAGGGCCATAGCTATCTGAGCGTTGCACTGGTGACCCAGGCGGCAGCCAATCAACGCCGGCCGCTGTTGCTCGATGAGGCAGGCCAGCAAGCCTGGTTGGCGGCGGATAGCGCACCGGAGCTGTTACAGGCACTGTTGGCCGGCCCCCAGCCGGCCTTGCGCGAGCGGGTGCTGGCCAATCTGATTAATGATCCTAAGCTAGATGCCCCCGAGTGCCTGACGCCGGGTTGAAAACCGGCACTAGGCTATGCGGCGTTGCGCCTTGCGTAGGGTGTACTCGCCGTAGGCAGTACGCCACGATTGGCTGTATGACCGTGATTGGCGGACTGTTCGCTACGCTCCTTAGTCCGCCCTACGTCGCCCTACGTCCGTCCTCGTCTGCCCTGCAAGGTTAGCTAGTCGCTTCAAACCCGGAACTGGTTGATCAGCCGCCGCTGTTGCTCGGCGAGTTTGGTCAGTTCGGCGCTAGCGCGGCTGGCTTCGTCGGCACCGGCGGCCACCTGGTTGGCGACCTGGTCGATGTTGGTGACGTTGCGGTTGATGTCTTCGGCCACCGCGCTTTGCTCCTCGGCGGCGCTGGCGATCTGGTTGTTCATGTCGTTGATTACCGACACCGCCTGGGTGATCGACTCCAATGCTTGGGCCGCCTCGGCGGCATGGCGCACGCTGTCGTCGGTTTTGATTTGGCTGTCTTCCATGACCTTGACCACTTCGCGGGTGCCGCTTTGTAGCTGCTGAATCATCTTCTGGATTTCTTCGGTGGCCTGCTGGGTTTTTTGCGCCAGGTTGCGCACCTCATCAGCCACCACGGCAAAGCCTCGACCTTGTTCACCGGCGCGCGCCGCTTCAATTGCGGCGTTGAGGGCCAGCAGGTTGGTTTGCTCGGCAATCCCGCGGATGGCGGTCAAAATGGCATTGATGTTTTCGCTGTCCTTGGCCAGGTTTTGCACCACGCCAACCGCGCGGCCAATTTCGCTGGCCAGGGCGGCAATCGCCTGGGTGGTGCTGTGCACTATGGTCTTGCCGTTGTTGGCGGCTTGATCGGCGTGACTGGCCGCTTCGGCGGCGTGGGTGGCGTTGCGCGCCACTTCCTGGGCGGTGGCGGTCATCTCGTGGACGGCGGTGGCCACCAGTTCGATCTCGGTCATCTGCCGCTGCATACCCTGGTGGGTGCGGATGGCGATGTCGGCGCTGTGCTCGGAAGAGTCGCTGACCTGCTGCACCGAGGTCACCACCTGGCTGATCATCGACTGCAATTTGCTCAGGAAGGTGTTGAAGCCATTGGCGATGGCGCCCAGTTCGTCAACCCGATCGGTGCTCAAACGGCGGGTCAGATCACCTTCGCCCTTGGCAATGTCGTCGAGCATGGCGACCATTTGTTTCAGCGGCCGGGCAATCCCGTAACCGACAAACCACACCACCAGTAAGCCCAGTGCGGCGATCAGCAGGCCCACCAGAGTCATGCCGAAGGTGTCGGCCTGGCTTTGCGCTTGCAAATCCGTCTGGAGTTTTTGCAGGTCGCCCATCACGGCACTGATCGGCAATTGCAGCATCAGTTTCCAGCGCACACCAGTATCGCCAATGCTCAGGGGCATAAACACACTGATCAGCCCTTGGTCCTCGTCGACTTGGTAAAACGGCTGGTCGCCACTGAGTTGCTTAAGCTGGTTGAGGTCGGCGCCATTCAGCACCTGGCTGCCGGGTTTGCCAATTAGCTTGGCGTCCTTGGTGTAGGCGACCACGCTGTCGTTGGCAGAGAACAGCGCCAGCTCGCCTGCGCCTGCATAGAGTTGTTTGTTGGCGCTGGTCAGCAGGTCTTGAATAAAGTCCATGGCCAGGTCATTGCCGACCACGCCAACCACCTTGTTGTTGACCAGCACCGGCACGCTAAAGGCCGAGCTTAGGACCATCTTGCCGTTGATTTCATAGGGGGCCGGGTCGATTACACAGGCCTTTTTGGTGCGTTTTGGACACAGGTAGTATTCGCCCTCAGCCACGCCGGTGGGCAGCAGCTTGGTGCTTTCCATTTGCGTGGCGGTGAGCGCTGCTACGGTCGCGCTGCCATCGGGCTTGCGGTACCACCAGGGCATAAAACGCCCGGTCTCGTCGTAGCCTTTGTCGGCCTGGCCTTTGTAGAGATCGTCGTTGCCGTCGAAGGCGTTCGGCTCCCAGCCAATGTAAAAATCCAGCAGCTTGGGGTTGGCCACCAGTGCTTGCTTGGCCAGGTTGGAGAGTTCTTCGCGACTAATGCTCAGCTGTGGCGTGCCGCTGGCGTCCGTCTCACCCATCAGCATATTGGTCTGCGCCAGTGCGCGGGCGGTGGTCAGGGCGAACTCAAGGTCCAGTTGGATCTTGCTGGCCTGTGAGCTGGCCAGGGCAATAAGCCGCTCATTGATGACCTTCTCCAGCAGCTCCTGGGTGCGTTGCTGCACTAAGACCTGGGTGCGATTGCCGGCAAACACTGAGTACAGCACCAGTGCGACCACCACTGCGAGCACACTGGCGCCCGCCAAAGCGGCCACAGAAAACTGGATAGATTTGAATTTCATGGCAGCTCCAAGGTCTACGGGTTACACCTGTCCTTGGTGTATCGGCTGGGTTGTAACAAAGCATTAGCAGGTCATTGAAAAACTACTGCGCTCGGCTATGCGGCATTGAAATCAGCCTGCCGTCGCTCGCTACATTATTTCAACGGCCTGTTAACCTTTTATTAGCAAAGGTGCATGTGGGCGAATGCGCAAGTTCGCCAGCCGCGTTGTCTGGCTGCCAACTGCTTGGCACGCACGGCGCAGTGTGTGGGCCTTTCGCGCTCGACAGACTGTTAAGATGAGCAACTGTTCTTATTGGAGAAATACTGTGGGTAAGTTGTTGCGCTTAAGTGGTTTGAGTCTGGCGTTGTGGCTGGCCGGTTGTCAGTCGGTGAATACCACCAATGCCGGTGCTGTGGGAGTTGAGCGCAAGCAGTATATGTTCAGCATGCTCTCGACCCAGGAGGTCAACCAGATGTCTGAGCAGGCCTATCAGCAGACGCTCAGTGAGGCCTCAAGCAAGGGCATGCTGGACAAAAGCAGTGCCACCGCCAAGCGGGTCAATGCAGTTGCCAAGCGTTTGATTGCCCAAGCGCCATTCTTTCGTCCGGATGCTGCGCAGTGGGACTGGCAGGTCAATCTGATCGACAGTGATGAGCTGAATGCCAGCTGTGGTCCTGGTGGCAAGATCATCGTTTACAGCGGTCTGATTGAGCAGCTCAAACTCAGCGATGACGAGTTTGCTGCGGTGATGGGCCACGAGATTGCACACGCTCTGCGCGAGCACGGTCGTGAGGCGATGTCCAAAGCCTATGCCACCCAGATGGCGCAGCAGGGCATTGGCGCCTTGCTTGGCTTGGGTCAGGACAGCATGGCGCTGGCCGATAATGTGGTGCAGTACAGCATGACCCTGCCCAACAGTCGCGATAACGAGAACGAGGCCGACCTGATTGGTCTGGAACTGTCAGCTCGGGCTGGCTACAACCCGCAAGCGGCCATCAGCCTGTGGCAGAAGATGAGCAGCGCGAGCGCAGGGGCGCCGCCAGAGTTTATGAGCACGCACCCGGCCTCGAGTACGCGGATTGCGGCGCTGCAAGGTGCCATTCCCAAGGTTATGCCGCTGTATCAGCAGGCCAAGGGCGCTAACTAATAGGCACTGCCGTTACGAGTTTAAGACCGACAGTGTAGGGTGGGTTGAAGCCCACCCTACGGCAAGATCCGCGTCGACAACTCAGTCTCCCGCTCCTACAAAGAGCAAAAGCCCGGCAGTAGTCTTACTGCAGGCTAAAGACTTTTTTCGCCAAGCTGGTGGCGGCCTCGGCCGGGTTTTGGCGGATCGAGGCTTCTTGCTCGGCGATTACCTTGAACAAGCCATCCAGCGCCTCTTCGGTGACATAGTTTTCTATGTTGGCGCTTTTCGCGTCGATGGCGCCAAAACTGGCCGCTTGACCGGCGAAGCTGTTGTATTGCTTGGCCAAACCGACCTGATTGGTGGCTTGCTGCACTATTGGCAAGAACTTGGCGCGCAGTTGGGCGCGGCTGGTTTTGTTCAGGTAGTTGGTGGCGGCGTCATCGGGGCCGGCGAGGATGCTTTTGGCGTCCTGTACCGTCATCTTTTTCACCGCGTCCAGTAGCAGCGTTTGCGCCTGCGGCACTGCGGCTTCGGCGGCTTTGTTCATGCTCGCTTCGAGCTGCTCGACCTGGGCGCCCATGCCCATCATCTTCATCGCCGCGGCGGCTTTGCCGAGATTACCCGGCAGTTCGATGCGCATCTCGGGGTTGGCGCTAAAACCACCGGGTTTACCCAGCTGGGCAATGGCGACTTTGGCGCCTTGCGACAGGGCGTCCTTGAGGCCGCCACTGGCATCTTGCTGGCTTAAATCGGCCAGGGAGAAAGCTAGGCAATTGGCGGAGAGGGCAAGGCCGGCGAGCAGGGTGGTGAGTCGCAGCATAAATAGCATCCTTGTGGCTGGAAATAGAGCGAGCGCTCAATAGTGAAGCGATTTAACTCGCCATTCCAGCCCTGCTGGGTTCGCCGCGTTTTTTAGCCGGGCTCAGTGGCTGGCGGGCGCTGGCTTGAATCTGCGCCGCAGCAACCGACTACCGATCTGCACCAGCCAGCAGGCGAGGATAAACGGCGCCGTCAGTGGCATGCTCAAACCCAGGTCGAACAAACCGAGTTGCAGCAGCACGCAGGCGACAATTCCCGCCAGCACTGGCCAGGCGCGGCGCTGTTGCTGGCTCAGGACGACGGCCACCAAGGCGCCGTTGAAACCGTATAAACCTTGCAGTGCATCACCGTATTGGCCTAACTGACTGGCCAGCAGCAGGCCCAGGGCCGAGCCGACTAACGCCCAGCGCGCCATGCGCCGATTGGCCAGCCACAGGGCGATAAAGATCAGCAAACCGCTGACCGGGTCGTTGACCAGCAGCACCTGGCTCAAACCGCGCAGCACCGCCAGCGGCCAGTCCAGTGCCAGCAAACCATAGAGCTGGCCGGGGGCGGCGAGGTTGCTGATTAACTGCAGGCTGTCGGT
>JAURXE010000029.1 GCA_030654635.1 Pseudomonas sp. | reverse complement strand
CGCAGGCGGTGGAAATCACCCTCGACCCCGGCGAAACCGTGATCGCCGAGGCCGGGGTGATGAATTACATGACCGATGGCATCCGCTTCGAGACGCGCCTGGGCGATGGCTCCGAAGGTGGCGTGCTGGGCAAGCTGTGGGGTGTTGGTAAGCGCCTGCTGACGGGCGAATCGCTGTTTATGACCCACTTTAGCAACGCCGGCAAAGGGCCTGCCCAGGTCGGTTTTGCTGCGCCCTATCCGGGCACTGTGGTGCCTATTGAGCTGGCGCAGGTCGGCGGCACGCTGATTTGCCAGAAGGATGCCTTCCTCTGCGCCGCCCACGGCACGCAGATCGGTATCAGCTTCAATAAGCGCATTGGTGCCGGCTTCTTCGGTGGCGAGGGCTTTATCCTGCAGAAACTGGAGGGCGATGGCCTGGCCTTCGTGCATGCCGGCGGTACGGTGATCCGCAAGGAGCTGAATAACTCTACCTTGCGCCTGGATACTGGCTGCCTGGTGGCCTTTACCAGTGGCATCGACTATGACATCGGCCTGGCTGGCGGCTTGAAGAGCATGTTGTTTGGGGGGGAGGGCATTATCCTGGCGACCCTCAAAGGCACTGGCACCGTATGGATTCAGAGTCTGCCGTTCTCGCGCCTGGCGGAACGTGTGTATGACGCCACCTTCAAGGCCCGCGAGGAAGTTCGCGCCGGCGACAAGTGATGCGCGCGCTGTTGCTGGGCCTGTGTTTGCTGGGGTTGAGCGGCTGCAGTGGCTGGTTGTTCTATCCCGAGCGGGAGATGCTGCTCAACCCTGCCGAGGTCGGTTTGGCCTACGAGGATGTGTTCATTACTGCCGCCGACGGCACTCGCCTGCATGCCTGGTGGTTGCCGGCCAAGGCTGGGGTGGCGGTCAAGGGCACGGTGCTGCACCTGCATGGCAATGGCGGCAATGTTTCCAGCCATCTGGCGGGCAGCTGGTGGTTGCCGGCTGCGGGGTATCAGGTGCTGCTGCTGGATTATCGCGGTTATGGCCGCTCGCAAGGTGAGCCCAGCCTTAGCGGTGCTTATCAGGATATAGATGCCAGCTTTGCCTGGTTGGCCGAAGCGCCGCAGGTGCAAGGCAAACCCATAGTGCTGCTGGGGCAGAGCCTGGGCGGCGCCATGGGCGTGCATTATCTGGCTGAGCATCCGTTGCAGCGGGCGCAGCTGAAGGCGTTGGTTCTGGATGGCGCGCCCGCCAGTTATGCTGATATGGCGCAATACACCTTGAACGGCTCCTGGTTAACCTGGCCGTTGCAGGTACCGTTGTCGTGGCTTATGCCGGAAAGCGACAGTGCTATTTACGCCATGCCACAGCTGGAAGGTTTACCGACTTTGCTCTATCAAAGCCTCGATGATGAGGTGGTGCCTCTTTCCAATGGCGTGCGCTTGTATCAAGCTGCGCGCCCGCCGCGGGTGCTGCAACCGACCCGCGGCGGCCATGTGCAGACGTTTGCCGAACCGCTGTGGCGTGAGGTGATGCTGCGCTATCTCGACGACCCGCAAGGCTTTGTTGGTTTGCGCCGGTTAGCCGAAATCCCTACTTCCCATCTTCAAAGCATTGAGAGTCCGCAATGAGTGAACGTAACGCCATTCCCCTGATCCTTACCGCTATCGGCAGCATTTTGGCCAGCGTGCTGGCGCTCTGGTCTTACGGTTATCTGCATATCGCCAAGCCCGAGGACTCGCTGCTGCTGTCTGAATTCACCATGTACAAGACCACGCCAGGCTCCGATTACCGTCTGGGTTTGGAGCCTGCCACCCAGGTCGCCCAGTGCGTGGATGGCGTCTTGGTGCTGTTTGATACTGCGCAAAAAGGCCTGAGTGGCGTGCTGGTGGATAACAAGAAAAGAGCCGTGCGTTGCATGGGTGAAGAAACCCCGCAAGAAATCAACTAATTGCCGGCCATGAGCGCGCCGCCGTTGAGCGGCGCCTCAGTGCACCGGGCTGTCTTGCTGGGCCAGCAGGTCTTGTAAATGCTTGCGTGACAAGGCTAAAAAGCGCGGAGTCGGCCCGATGTCTTCGTACAGCGGGTCGCCTTGCTCGTCGGTGGCCACCACCTGGCTGCCTTTGACATAGGGCAGGCCGGCTTCCAGCTCTTCTAAGGCTGCACCTATGAGCTCGCCGAGCATGTCTTCGGGTTGGCGCTTGGGATACATCTCGGCCAGCGCGGCAAGGCGCGCGGCAGCCTCGAGGTCGAGTTGGATCTGGTAGCGATTGCGGGTCAGACGCCCCTTGGCGTTCTCTTCCCAGTGACGGACCAGTTCACGGATTTTCATAAACACCTCAGCTTCTATCTGTTTGGCTGGCTCTCACGTCGCGACCCATGGCGGCTTAGTTGGAGCTGCTATTAATAGCCTAGTCGCGGGGCGGCCACTGTGCAGAGTGGCGTCGCAACCTAGTAATAAGTTGGCGCGTTGGCCGGGCTGGCTCGTGTTATTAGCGTTCTGCGTTGGAAACTCGACACAACAGTCGGCGCTTAGGGCTGAGATTTTGCGACTTTTTGTCGCAGCTCCGGGTGCGGCTCGGGTCTCGCGGCTGGGCTTTTTAGTCGTTCCCGTGGGCTGTTGAGGCGCGCTGGCGAAATTTATCTGGGTGGTTTTATCGTCTCTGCGCGTCCCGTGGCGCCGGCTTAAGCCCTAGCGCTGGGCGCGCCGGGCGCTATTTTGGCTGGCTCGACAGCCGCCTGAAAAGGGCTTTACTGGTGAGTGCCGCAAGGTGCGCATCGGGTTGGCTTAGCACGACTTGCAGGGCGGCTTTATCCGACTTTCGGTGGCTTGTGCCGGTTGGGTGCGCTGTGTATCTTGGTCAACCTTTGGCCGCTACGTGCGGCCTTATTTAACTCAGAGATTGGCCCCATGAGGCGAATCCGACCTTATTTGATCTTTTAGGAGCACATCGATGCGTGTGATTTTGTTGGGGGCTCCCGGTGCAGGTAAAGGCACGCAGGCACGCTTCATCACTGAAAAGTTCGGCATTCCACAGATTTCTACCGGCGACATGCTGCGCGCTGCCGTTAAGGCTGGCAGTCCGCTGGGCTTGAAAGTCAAAGGCGTGATGGACAGCGGTGGCCTGGTCTCCGACGAGATCATTATCGACCTGATCAAAGAGCGTATTACCCAGGCTGATTGCGCCCAGGGTTTCCTCTTTGATGGCTTCCCACGCACCATTCCGCAAGCCGATGCATTGCAAGAAGCCGGCGTGAGCATTGATAACGTGCTGGAAATTGCCGTGGATGACGAAGAAATCGTCAGCCGCATCGCCGGCCGTCGCGTACACCCAGCGTCTGGGCGGGTTTACCACACCGAGCACAATCCGCCGAAAGTGGCTGGCGTGGATGATGAAAGCGGCGAAGAGCTGATTCAGCGTCCCGACGATAGCGAAGAAGTGGTGCGCAAGCGTTTGGCGTTGTACCACGAGCAAACCAAGCCATTGGTGGCGTTCTACTCCAACCTCGCTGCTGCCGGCGGCACACCTAAGTGCTCCAAGGTTGAAGGCGTGGGTTCGGTTGACGAAATCACCGCCAAGGTCATGGCTGCGCTGAGCTGAACTGATTTAGCCACGCGAGTACCTTGTTGCTTGTCCAACGGCCCGCTTGCGGGCCGTTGGCGTTTATACTGCTCGTCTTTTTATCTTTCACCCGGAACTGTTGATGACTACCTTGCTGGCCCTGGATACCGCCACCGAAGCTTGCTCCGTTGCTTTATTGCATGACGGTCGGGTGCTCAGTCATTACGAGGTGATTCCGCGCATGCACGCGCAGCGCTTGCTGCCGATGATCAAGGATCTGCTGGC
>JAURXE010000023.1 GCA_030654635.1 Pseudomonas sp. | reverse complement strand
TTCACATATAAAGACCACGGCAACAGTCAGCTTTTAACCCTGAACGCCCCGGCTCCGGGGCTTCAAAAGCCTATATTCAGGCCTCTTTGACCACCAGCAGCAGTGCCTGCTCGGCTAACTGATCCAGGCTCAACGAACCATCGGGGCGAAACCAGGTGGTGGTCCAGGACAGCGCCCCGGCCAGCAAGCGCCGCAAGATAAAAGTTTCGGCCTTGAAGTAGCCGGCCGCCTTGGCCTCATCGAGCACATCCAGCCAGATCTGCTCGTAGTTATCGCGCAGCGCCAGGATGTAGGCTTTGCCCTCGGGCGAAAGCGCCCGCCACTCGTAAACCAACACCGCCATCGCCTCGCCAGTGCCGCCCATGATCGACTGCAACTCGCAGCGAATCAGCGCCAGCACCCGCTCGCGCTGATTGCCGGCATCCGCCAAGGCGGCGCGCATCAAGGCGGTGTTGTAAATAATGGTTTCCTCCATCACCGAGCGGAGGATCTCATCCTTGCTTTTAAAGTGATGAAAAATGCTCCCCGACTGGATGCCCACCGCGCCGGCCAGATCGCGCACCGTGGTGCGATCAAAGCCTTTGCTGCGAAACAAATGCGCCGCAGTTTGCAGCAATTTGCCCCGGGCACTTTGCGCATCGGTCACCTGCCCGCTGGCCACCAGGGCCATCATTACCTCTTGGGCTTTTTGCTCATTCACGCCTGCCACTCCCCAAAATCATTCATAGCCCTTGCCCGATCTACACTCGGCAATGTGCTTGGTTAAACCCAAGACGGCGGCAAGTGCTTGTCATTATTGATTAAATTTAGGCTTAGCGGGCAAACCAAGCAAGCGCTTGGGGAAAACTAGCAATTTGATCTTTTCAACCAAGCGCTTGCTTGGTAAGCTCCAATTCACCCCCTCACTGCGTGCGGACCCTCGCCATGACCCAAACAGTACGTATCGGCTGCGCCTCCGCCTTCTGGGGCGACACTTCCACTGCCGCCGCTCAACTGGTGCACGGCGCCGAGCTGGATTATCTGGTGTTCGACTACTTGGCCGAAGTGACCATGTCGATCATGGCAGGCAGCCGCATGAAGCAGCCGGATGCCGGCTACGCCAGCGACTTTATTGAAGTGCTGAGTCCGCTGCTGGGCGACATTGCGGCCAAAAAAATTCGCGTAATCAGCAACGCCGGCGGGGTTAACCCGACGGCTTGCGCCAAGGCGCTGGCGGCGGCCTGTGACAAAGCCGGGGTCAACCTGAAAATTGCCGTGCTGCATGGCGACAATTTGCAACCCAAGTTCGCTGAACTGGCCAAAGCCGGCACAGTAGAGATGTTCACCGGCGCCGCCTTGCCGCCGATGTGCGTGTCGGTGAACGCCTACCTCGGTGCGCCAGGCATAGTCGAGGCCCTGCGCCTCGGTGCCGACATCGTGATTACCGGCCGGGTGGTGGACAGCGCCGTGGTTAGCGCCGCCTTGGTGCACGAATTTAACTGGGCCTGGAACGACTACGACAAGCTGGCCCAGGCCGCGCTGGCCGGCCATATCATCGAATGTGGCGCCCAGTGCAGCGGTGGCAACTTCACCGACTGGGAGTCGGTGCCCGACTACGAGCACATCGGCTTTCCGCTGATTGAAGTGAGCGCCGATGGCGAGTTTATCGTCAGCAAGCCGGCCGGCTCAGGCGGTCTGATCAGCCCCTTCACCGTCGGCGAGCAGATGCTCTACGAAATCGGTGATCCGCGCGCCTACTTCTTGCCCGATGTGGTCTGCGACTTTACCCAGGTCGAGCTGAGCCAGGTTGGCGACAACCGTGTGGCCCTCAAAGGCGCCCGTGGCTTGCCGCCCAGTGCCGAGTACAAGGTCAGCGCCACCTATATGGATGGCTTTCGCTGCACCGCCAGCTGCCTGATGGCCGGCATCGACGCGGTGAAAAAAGCCCAACGAGTCAGCCAGGCGATCATCAACAAAACCGAAGAGCTGTTCATCGCCCGTGGCTGGGGGCCGTACAGCGAGGTGAATATCGAACTGCTCGGCAGCGAGGCCACCTATGGTCCCCACGGCCAACGCCAAGACAGCCGCGAAGTGGTGGTCAAGCTCGGCGTGCGCCACCCGAAAAAAGAAGCGCTGATATTGTTCTCCCGCGAGATCGCCCAGGCCGCCACCGGCATGGCCCCAGGCTTGACGGGCATAGTCGGCGGCCGCCCAACCGTGTACCCAGTGATCCGCCTGTTCTCCTTTCTGGCGGACAAAGGCAAGTGCAGCCTGGAAGTCGAATTGAATGGTGAACGCCATCCGCTCAGCCTGCCAGCAGTTGGCGTGTTCGTGCCGAGTCTGGTCGCCCACTATGTGCCCGCGCCGCTGCCCCAAGGCCAGGCTGATACCTGCGTGCCGTTGATCAAGCTGGCGGTGGCGCGCTCCGGCGATAAGGGCAACCACAGCAATATCGGCGTGATGGCCAGAAAGCCCGAATATCTGGCGTGGATAGCCGCTGCGCTGAGTGAAGCCGCCGTGGCCGAATGGATGCAGCATGTACTGGACCCACAAACCAGCAAGGTCAGCCGCTGGTACCTGCCCGCCAGCCACAGTTTGAATTTTTTGCTGGAGAACGCCTTGGGCGGCGGTGGCGTCGCCAGCCTGCGCATCGACCCGCAAGGCAAAGCCTTCGCCCAACAGCTGCTGGAGTTCCCGGTGCCGGTGCCCAAGGCATTGGCCGACAACCTGTAGGGTGGATGACGCTTCACCCATCCACCAAGCCTTGGTGGAAATACCGCTCCCTGACACCACCGGTGGACAACGCTTCGCGGTTGTCCACCCTACAAGGACAATAAAATGGCATACGACTCAGTGTTCAAAGCCGGCCTGTTCGACGGCCAAACCATTCTGGTCACCGGCGGTGGTAGCGGCATCGGCCGTTGCACCGCCCACGAGCTGGCTGCCCTTGGCGCCCATGTGGTGCTGGTCGGGCGCAAGCTGGAGAAGCTGGAAAAAACCGCCGGCGAAATCCGTGAAGACGGCGGCAGCGTCAGTTTTCAAGTCTGCGATATCCGCGACGAAGAGTCGGTCAAGGCCATGGTCGCGGCAGTAATTGCCGAGCGTGGGCCTATCCAGCATCTGGTCAATAACGCTGGCGGCCAATACCCCGCCCCGCTCGCCTCGATCAACCAAAAAGGTTTCGAGACCGTGGTGCGCACCAACCTGGTGGGCGGTTTTCTGGTGGCCCGCGAGGTGTTCAACCAGAGCATGAGCAAACACGGCGGTAGCATCGTCAATATGCTCGCCGACATGTGGGGCGGTATGCCCGGCATGGGCCACTCCGGTGCCGCGCGCGCCGGCATGGAGAACTTCACCAAGACCGCCGCCTTCGAGTGGGGTTACGCAGGCGTGCGGGTGAATGCCGTGGCCCCTGGCTGGATCGCCTCCAGCGGCATGGACACCTACGAGGGTGCGTTCAAAGCGGTGATCCCAACCCTGCGTGAACATGTGCCACTGAAACGCATCGGCACCGAGTCGGAAGTCTCGGCGGCCATCGTCTTTCTGCTCTCGCCAGGCGCCAGCTTTATCAGCGGCAACACCATTCGCATCGACGGCGCCGCCACCCAGGGCAGCCGCGCCTGGCCGCTGCACAAGGCGAAAAACAGCCACTCCTACAATGGTTTCCACCGAGCCTATTTGCCCGATGTGCTGAAGGATCAGGAGTAAGCCCATGCCGGTTATTCAATCCGAGATCGACGCCCACAGCCCC
>JAURXE010000022.1 GCA_030654635.1 Pseudomonas sp. | reverse complement strand
GGGGCTGTGTGCGGCAGGAGGTAGTTCAGCGCGCCGCCCTTGAAGCCTTCGATAGGTGCGACGTGGAAGAAGCGAAAACTCGGCCCGAGCTCTTCGCAATAAGCCTGCACCGGCTCCCAGACCGCAGGATCCTTGGTGTTGTTGTCGATGATGATGACTTCAAAATCTGGATAGTCGAGCTTAGCCAGGGCGTCGAGAGTCTGTTTGACCATCTCCGGCGGCTCGTTGTAGCACGGCACGTGGATCGAGACTTTCGGTCGGAACGTACTGTCGGTGACGACGGGCTGGAAAGGCCGGCGACGGGCGTGCAGCCAGACGGTTTCGGCCAGTTCGTGGGCCTCAGTCAACAGCACGATAAACACCCCGAGGGCGCCGAGACCGAGCAGAAATCCAACGGTCAGGCTAAACCAGGTGCTGTATTGCTGGCTGTAGTCGTAGCCGATCCAGACCATCGCCGAGCCGCCAGCAAAGGCCACCACGGTGAGGAAGGTACGGCCACGCTGACGCATGGCGCTGCCGTCGATCAGCAGCAGGGCCAAGGCGAGCAGGGCCATGACCACTGAGCCAATCGCCAGCACGCGCCACTGTGGAATCGCCACAATCGGCCCTTCAAAGGCAAACTTCGGCTGCCGGGCTTCGTTGTAAACGCCCCAGTAAGCGCCGACCGAACCTTCTTCGGTGGCCTTCCAAGGTTGGTCGAAGGCTTCGATGACGAAGTAGTTGTAGCCCTTGGCATTCAGGGTGCTAACCAGGGTGCGCAGGTAAATTGCCTGATCGGCTGGGGAGGCATCGGCACCGCCGCGCATCCGGCCGTTGCTCGGCCAGCCAACCTCCGAGAGCAGCAGGGGTTTTTTCGGGAAGAGTTTTTTCAGGTCTTTGGCGCGCTCGAGGACGAAGTCGGTGGAGTCCTCCATTGGCACAAACTCCCAGTACGGCAGGATGTGCGCGGCGATCAGGTCGACGTGCTTGGCCAGTTCCGGGTGTTCTTGCCAGACGTGCCATTGCTCGGAGGTGGTCACCGGCACTTTGACGGCCGCGCGGACCCGGTCAAGGTAGATGCTGAGGGCCTCCGGGGTGATTTCCTTACGGAACAAGGCTTCGTTACCGACCACTACGCGCACAACGCTGCGCGAATTATTGGCCAGTTCGATGACCTTGGCGACTTCGCGCTCGTTGCGCTCAAGATCAAGGCCGATCCAGGCGCCGACGGTCACGCGCAGGCCAAATTCCTCGGCCAGGCGCGGGATGTCGCCCAGTGTGCCTTCTGTCGAGTAGGTACGAATGCTGTCGGTCTGTTTGCTCAGCAACTCCAGATCGGTTCGAATCTGTTCATCGCTGGGGTAGATGTTCTTTTGTGGGTTTTGATTCTGCTGAAATGGCGAGAACGAGAAACCGGAGATCTGCTCTGGCCATTCCGGTGCGCTCACCGGCCGGTTGTAGAGAGCCCAGATGCCAGTAAACAGCGCCGCGATAGCGACGAAAATCACCAGGTTGAGACCAAGTTTGCGCGATGACATATAGGTTCAGGGTTCCAAAGGGTGGAACGAGGGGATATGCCGGCTGTTGCCGGTCGGCGCGCATCCTACCGCGACCTCTTGAGGCTGTATAGCGGTGGCCGGCGCTGGCGCGGTGCAGTTACGGATTGCCTGTGCAGTTGGTCTGGCAAACAGCGAATAAGTTCGCTGGGTAGATTTAGCCTGGCAATGCCTAAGCACCGCTTGGTTCGTAGTAAAGCAG
>JAURXE010000021.1 GCA_030654635.1 Pseudomonas sp. | reverse complement strand
CGCAGGCTCGGCAAGTCCTTGGCGCAATAATCGCTGCCAAGCGCCTTCAACGCGCCGCACATGCCTTCCAAGCGACCATCGACAGCCTGCAGATGGTCAAGCAACTGACCAATGGCACGGGCAATCGGGTCCGGCATATCTTCACTCATGCCGTAAGCATCGAAGCCGATTTTGTCCGCCAGCGCTTGGCGCTTGGCTTGCTGCTCATCATCCTGGGCGTCACGCTTGGCGATTATCCGCGCCGGAATCCCCACCGCCGTCGCACCCGCCGGCACCGCCTTGGTCACCACCGCATTGGAGCCGATCTTGGCGCCCGCACCGACGGTAAAAGGCCCCAATACTTTGGCGCCAGCACCCACCACCACACCATCCTCCAAGGTTGGATGACGCTTGCCTTTGTTCCAACTGGTGCCGCCCAAGGTCACGCCTTGATAAAGGGTGACGTCATCACCGATCTCGGCAGTTTCACCAATCACGATGCCCATGCCGTGATCGATAAAAAAGCGCCGACCAATTTTGGCCCCCGGATGAATCTCAATTCCGGTCACCCAACGGGCAAAGCTCGAAAGCATGCGCGCCAGCCATTTCCAGCCAGACACCCATAAAAGATGCGTCAGCCGATGCAGCCACACGGCATGCAGACCGGGGTAGCAGGTCAACACCTCGAAGGTGTTGCGCGCCGCCGGATCTCGATGAAATACGCCTTGGATGTCTTCGCGCATACGATCAAACATTAGTTATCTCTCCGCTTATAAACTTCACCACGGGCGACCTTCTGGGTTTCAGTCAGGATGCCACGCAGAATATTCATCTCCAGCTTACTGACATTGCTGCGCCCATACAGGCGGCGTAAACGCGACATTAGATGGCGTGGATTGTCCGGATCATGAAAGCCGATCTGCACCAAGGTGCTTTCCAAATGGGTGTAAAAGCGCTCCAACTCATCTGCCGTCACCGGCAAGGAGCTCTGCTCGGCATGGGTTTCCAGCTTGGCCATCTTGGTTGGCTGCCCCTGCGCCGCCAACCAAGCCATGCGCACTTCATAAGTGAGCACCTGTACGGCAGTCGCAAGATTCAGCGAACTGAACTCAGGATCGGACGGTATATGCACATGAAAGTGACAACGCTGCAGTTCGTCATTGCTCAGACCGGAATCTTCGCGACCGAACACCAGCGCCACCTCGCAAGCTTGTTCAAGCTGCTCCATGCAGGCCGTCGCGCACTCACGCGGGTCCAGCAGCGGCCAGGGAATATGCCGATCGCGCGCACTGGTGCCAAGCACCAAGCTGCAACCATCCAGCGCCTCCTCCAAGGTACTTACAATGCGGGCGCCGTCGAGAATATCAACCGCACCGGCGGCCCGCGCCACCGCCTCGGCGCTGGGAAAGTCTTGCGGCTGAA
>JAURXE010000020.1 GCA_030654635.1 Pseudomonas sp. | reverse complement strand
CAAGCGCCCAAGGCGATTGCCGCCGCCGTGGCTCAGGCGCGGACTGTTGTGATTGCCCAAGGCGGCCAGTTGCTGGCGGCCAGCGGCGTGCTCTATGCCGCCGCCGGCCAAGCCAAGGCCAGCCGCGAGATCAGCTGGATCGGCGGTGGCGCAACGCTGGGCACCCTGCTGTTGCTGTTGCTGGCGTTTCGCCGTTGGCGGGTGCTGCTCAGCTTGCTGCCGGTGGCGGTGGCCTTGCTGGCCGGTTGCACGGCCTGTGTGTTGGTGTTCGGCCAGATCAATGCGCTGACCCTGGTGCTCGGCGCGAGCCTGATTGGGGTGGCCGCCGACTATCCGCTGCACTATCTGAGCAAGAGCTGGAGTATGCCGGCGTGGCGCAGTTGGCCAGCGTTGTGGGCGACTTTGCCGGGGCTGAGCCTGAGCCTGGGCACCAATTTGATCGGCTATCTGGCCCTGGCTTTTACGCCGTTTCCAGCACTTACCCAGATCGCCCTGTTCTCGGCGGCCGGTTTGCTCGGCGCTTATCTTTGCGCGGTGTGCCTGCTGCCGGCCTGGCTGGTGCCGCTGCGACTAACACCGCCGGCCAGCCTGCTGCGCTTTGCCGAACGGCTGTTACGGCTGCGTCAGCGCCTGCTGGATAAAATCGGCAGTGGCCCGCTGCTCTTGGTGTTTTTGCTGCTGTGCGGCGGCGGCCTGTGGCAGTTGCAGAGCCAGAATGATTTGCGTCAGTGGCTCGGCCAAGAGCCGCAGTTGCTGGCCGAGGCGCAGCAGATTGCCGCGCTGACCGGCCAGCAGCCGACCAGCCAATTCTTTCTGGTGCGTGGCGCAGATCAACAGCAACTGCTAGAGCGCCAGGCCGCCTTGGCCCTGCGGCTGGATGGCCTGGTGGCGGCCAAAAAATTGCAGGACTACCGCGCCCTGAGCCAATTACAAAGCCCCGACTCGGCGCTGCAACCACTGCGGGCGGCGCTGCAGCAATTGCCGCAACATTGGCAGCCGTTATTGGCCATGGGTATTCCGCTGGAGGCCTTGCAACAGGAGTTGGCGCAGCTGCTGTTGCCGGCGCCAAATCTGGAGGCGACCCTGGCCGGGCCCTTGAGTGAGGCCTGGCGGCCGCTGTGGCTGGGCGTCACGGCGGACGGCGTGGCGGGGCTGGTCAGTCTGCAAGGTCAGGCCAATGCGGCGCAGTTGCGTGGCGCGGCCGAGGGCCTAGACGGTGTGCAACTGGTCGATCGGATCGGCGAGCTGAATCAGCTATTTGCCGCTACCCAGCTGAGCGCCGCCGAGTTAAAACTACTGTCCTGCGGGGCGATCTTGCTGCTGCTGTGCCTGCCGTTCGGTTTTGCCGGCGCGCTGCGGGTGGTCTGCCTGCCGCTGCTGGCGGCGTTGGCGACCCTGGCCTGTCTGGGCTGGCTGGGTCAGCCGCTAACCCTGTTCAGCCTGTTTGGCTTATTGCTGATTACCGCCATCGGTGTCGACTACGCGATTCTGCTCCGTGAGGCGATTGGCGGTGCGGCCGTCAGCCTGCTCGGCACCTTGCTCTCGGGGTTGCTCAGCTGGCTGTCGTTCGGCCTGCTGCTGCTTAGC
>JAURXE010000015.1 GCA_030654635.1 Pseudomonas sp. | reverse complement strand
CCGCGCGGCCAGCGGCGCCGTTTGAAAGTGCCGCTGCCGTTTCTCGCCTGCGTCGACAACGCCGCGCCAGCCGCACGACAAAGTGCCTTCGGCCCGGCCCGGCGTGGCCTGTTGAACGTCACCGAGGTCGCGCCGCTAGATGATCAACTGTTGGTCGTCAGCCTGCTGCAACCGGCCAAATCGCGACCCAAACGCCTGAAGATCATCAAAGCCAAAACCGGCGCCGAACGGATGAAGGCTGCCACGGCAAAAGCCACTGGTGGCGCTGGTCAGGTACTCAAGGATGTCAGTGCACAGGAAGGCGCCGAAGCAATCTTCAAGCTGTTGTTGGAAGAAGGCGTGGTGCGCTGATACCTCGTAGGGCGAATAACTACGCAGCGTTTTTTCGCCTTGTTCAAACGCCTATTTTGCTGGGGTTATTCGTCCTGCAAGGGCGTGCAGCTGCTGGCAAACATCCCGTAACGTTTTTACGTAAGCATAAAGTCCTACTAATTCAGTCTGTTGGGCTTTGTATTGGATTGGGTATCTAACTGTTGTGAGCTTTCAGTACCTAGGCGAGTAGGCTCGGGGGTCCGGTTGATTGACTACAGGAAGGACTCCCATGAACTTACGCAGTCTCAATATCGCCCCCCGCGCGAGCCTTTGTTTTGGTCTGGTGGCTCTGCTGGTGTTTATTCTCGGAGCCTTTGCCCTGCTGCAAATGGCTAGCATGCGCGAGAAATCCGCTGCGGTGGATGAGGAATGGATGCCCAGTCTGCTGGCACTCGGCAGCATGAGCGAGAGCACGTTGCGCCTGCGCACCATCACCCTGCGGTTGCTGCTGAACCGCGAACCCCAGGCGCTGAAAGACAACGAAACTCAAGCCGGGCAGTTCAAGAGCGAAATGCGTGATGCCCAGTTGCGTTATGAAGCGATGATCGATGAGGGCGAAGAACGCACCCTGTACCAAAATTTCGAAACCGCGCAGACCGCCTATCTGGAGCAGCAGAGCCGCATCGTGGACCTGTCGCAGCAGAACAAGCTGGCTGAAGCCCTGACGGTGGCCAGCGGCGCAATGAGTACCAGCTCCGATGCGATGGCCAAGGCACTGCGTGCATTGAGCGAATACAACAGCCAAGGCGCCACCGCTGCTGCTGCCGCAACCAGCGCGACCTTCTACAACGCCCGCACCTGGATGATCATCACCATGCTGTTGGCAGCGGTCGCTACCGTGGTGCTGGCGCTACTGTTCACCCGCAGCATCGTCAATCCGTTGAACCGCGCGCTGAAAGTGGCGGAAACCGTGGCCACCGGCGACCTCACCGAGAGCATTCAGGTGGACGGTTCTGACGAGCCGGCGCGCTTGCTCGGGGCCCTGAAAACCATGCAGCAAAATCTGCGCAGTACCATCCAGAACATTTCCGACTCCTCCAATCAGCTGGCTTCAGCGTCCGAAGAGCTGAGTGCGGTGACCGAAGACTCCACCCGTGGCCTGCATCAGCAGAACGATGAAATCGAACAGGCCGCCACGGCCGTCAATCAAATGACCTCAGCAGTGGAGGAGGTGGCGCGTAATGCGGTAATTACCTCTGAAGCCTCCAGCGAGTCTGACCGCGCTACGCAACGTGGCCGCCAGCAAGTTCAGCAGACGGTTAACTTGATTACCAGCCTGGCCGAAGACGTCACCCACACTGCCGACCAGATTGAACAGCTCGCCAACAAGGTGCATGACATCAGCAAGGTGCTCGACGTGATTCGCTCCATTGCCGAGCAGACCAACCTGCTGGCCCTGAACGCTGCCATCGAAGCCGCCCGTGCCGGTGAGGCCGGGCGCGGTTTTGCCGTGGTGGCCGATGAAGTGCGGGCCTTGGCCCACCGGACCCAGCAATCCACCCAGGAAATCGAACAGATGGTCGGTGGCATTCGCCAGGGTACTGACCAAGCGGTAAGCGCCATGCAGAACAGCAATCTACGGGCCCGCTCCACGTTGCAGGTAGCCATGGCCGCCGGCACAGCGCTGGATGAAATTGCCGTGACGATATCGGCCATTAACGAACGCAATCTGGTAATCGCCAGTGCCTCGGAAGAGCAGGCGCAAGTGGCCCGCGAGGTGGACCGTAACCTGACCAATATCCGTGACCTGTCCATACAGTCCTCGGCCGCCGCCAATCAGACAGCAGCGTCGAGTCAGGAGTTGTCGCGCTTGGCGGTGGACTTGAATGGGATGGTGACGCAGTTTCGGGTTTGAAGGTGCGGTTGGAGTGAGGGCCTGGAGCGTTAACAGAACCCGCTCAATCGCGTCTTCTCTGGGCACAAGGGCTTTGCTAGCAAGCTAGCGCCTGCGCAGTTATGCAGTGAGTGCGGGTGAACATTGCGCACTTTGCAAAAGGCATTAAAAAGCCCCCGCAACCATCGGCTGCGGGGGCTTTTTATGTGCGGGTGACTTACTGGGTTTTAATTCCACGCAGATAGGCCGCTGGTGTGTCACCGAGGTTATCGAGCAGGGTTTGGCTGTACCAGTCGATAAAGTTGATCACGCCGAATTCGTAGGTCTTCGAATAGGGCCCTGGTTGGTAGGCGGTGGAGTTGATGCCGCGCTGGTTTTCTTCGCCCAGACGCAGGTCTTGGGCGTTGGTGGCGTCCCAGACTTGGCGTAGGCGGGCGATGTCGTAGTCCACGCCCTCGACCGCATCCTTGTGCACGATCCACTTGGTGGTGACTCTGGTTTCTTGCGCGCTGATTGGCCACACGGTGAAAACGATCACATGATCGCCCATGCAATGGTTCCACGAGTGCGGCAGGTGCAGGATGCGCATTGAGCCGAGGTCGGGGTTTTTAATGCGGCCCATCAGTTTGTTGCAACCTTGTTTGCCGTCCATGGTCATCGATACGGTGCCCTTGAGTAGTGGCATGCGCACGATGCGGTTACGCAGGCCGAAACCGGCGTGGGCGTAAGGGATCTTCTCGGCGTCCCAGGCGGCGGCGGAAGCGGCCACGTGGTCTTTGAATGATTGGCTGGCGCGGGGGTCTGTGACGTCGTCCCATTCCAGCAAGGTGTTGAGCAATTCCGGGTGGGCACCGTTGCAGTGGTAACACTCGCGGTTGTTTTCCAGCACCAGTTTCCAGTTGGCTTTTTCCACGAAGGTGGTTTGCACCGCCACCTTGGTGTTCTCCATGTCGTAGGGTTCCATGTAGTGCGCTAGGGTAGCGAGGAACTCGTCGATGGCCGGCGGTTTTTCCGCCAGGGATATGAAGATGTAGCCGCCGGCAACTTTGACGTTGACCGGTTTGAGACTGTAGTCGGCCAGATTGAAGTCGGCGCCCATCTCGGTGCCGGCAAACAATAGCCGGCCGTCAATTTCGTAGGTCCACTGGTGGTACGGGCAGACCAGCTTGGCCACCTTGCCTTTGTCGCTGACGCATAGGCGTGAGCCACGGTGGCGGCAGACGTTATGGAAGGCGTGCACCTGGCCTTCGGCGCCACGGATGACAATGATCGGGTTGTCGCCGATCTGCAGGGTCAGGTAGTTGCCCTTGGCCGGGATCTCGCAGGTCATGCCGGCGATCAGCCATTCCTTGTGGAATATCTCCTGCATGTCGATCTGGAACAGCCGCTCGTCGTTGTAGAACGGCTGCGGCAGGGAGAAACTTGGGTTGCGCTCGTGCAGCATGGCGGCGGTGGCCTTGCGGGCAGGTTCCAGCGGATCACCCAGACTCAGGGTTGTAGGCTTGTCCATCGGTAAGTCCTCATGGCTGACAGCTTTGCTGGCAGCAAAAAAGTGGCGAATACGGTGTGCTACGCAAGGTGCTTTTATCGTTATTTGGCCTGCGCATCCGCGCAAGCTCGATTGCCGTAACTGCAAGTCTTGGTGGACGCTGACGTACTTGAGTCTGCAGGGCTCGGCTGATTTCGAGTGTGCAGTTGCCGGCTTTCACGATCTTATCCATGGGCGACATGCCCGCATCCATGGCCGACGCCGGGATCCGTTGGCGCCGGGCGGGTCGCGGTAAGTATGCCGATGTCGCTGGCAGATATATGCGGGCGGCGGCGCATGCTCAGAATCCATTCTTAAGGGCCAGTCGCTCAGGTTGTGTGAACGCCATTACGCAGGGTTAGACGGAGAAAACATTATGTCGAACAATTTTCTAAATCCGGTTAACACCCAAACCTGGGCCAGTGGCCGGCACTTGGTGCGCTGCGTGAAAGTGATCCAGGAAACCTGGGATGTGCGCACCTATAGCTTCAATGCCGATCAGCCGATCCTGTTTTTCTTCAAGCCCGGGCAGTTCGTCACTCTGGAGTTGGAAATCGACGGCCAGCCAATCATGCGTTCGTACACCATTTCCAGTTCGCCGTCGGTGCCCTATAGCTTCTCGCTGACCATCAAGCGGGTGCCCGGTGGCAAGGTCTCCAACTGGCTGCACGATACCCTCAAAGAGGGCGACGAATTGGCGGTGCATGGCCCGGCCGGGTTATTTAATGCGATCGACTTCAGTGCGGACAAAGTGCTGTATCTCAGTGGCGGGGTTGGTATCACGCCGGTAATGTCGATGGTGCGCTGGTTCTACGACACCATCGCGAATGTCGACATGGTCTTCGTGCACCGCGCGCGCTCGCCCCTGGACATCATTTACTCTCGCGAGCTGGAACACATGGCCGCGCGGATCAATAACTTCAGCCTGCACATAATCTGTGAGAAGCACGGGCAGGGCGAGCCTTGGGCCGGTTATCGCGGTTATCTCAACGACAAGATGCTGGAG
>JAURXE010000006.1 GCA_030654635.1 Pseudomonas sp. | reverse complement strand
CGCAGGGGTCAGATTATGCCGCTCACTCAGGAGCAGAAGAAACAGTACAAATCCATCGGCCACCATTTAAAGCCGGTAGTCACTATTGCCGACAATGGCTTAACCGAAGGTGTAACCGCCGAATTGGAGCGTGCGCTCAGCGATCACGAACTGATTAAAATCCAGTTGCGCATCACCGTGCGCGAAGACCGCTTAGCAGTGATTGCTGAACTGTGCAAAACGGCCAAGAGTGAACTGGTACAGGTCATCGGCAAAATGGCGCTGATCTACCGCAAGAACCCGCAAGCCAACAAGCAACTGTCCAACGTTAGCCGTCACGTGTAATTCCCGGCTGTCAGTGGCGCGCTCAGCGCGCCCTGATTGCCGAGTTTGACGGTACCACCTGCAATACCAGCAACAAACCGCAAAACGCCAGCAACAGGTAACTGAACTGCAGCCACCACGCCGCCAGTGGCAACCACTGCAGCAGCGCGAAATACGCCCCCGCCAGCCCCAGCACCGCCATCAGCAACTGCCCGCGAAAGTCTCGCCAGCCACTCGCAACGCCCTCAGCCTGTAACAACACCAACAGTTGCAGCGCAGCTCCGACCAGCGCAAAGCCGATCAATACAGGCTTAAGTCGAGCACTGACCTCATCGACCAACATGCCGGCCAAGCCGACTTCACGCAGGCCCGGCAGCAGCACAAAATGCATCAACCACACGCCGCCAACCCAAAACGTCTGGGCTAGCTGCCAAGTAACGGCGCCAGCCCGATAAGGCTCACGCCTAAAGATGGCGGACTTCGACAATTTCGTACTCGACCACACCGCTTGGCGTTCTGACCACCACCACATCACCCTCTTCCTTGGCGATCAAGGCGCGAGCAATAGGTGAGCCGACGGAAATTTTGCCGGACTTAATGTCCGCTTCGTCTTCGCCGACTATTTGGTAGGTCACCCGATCATCGGTCTCGACGTTAGCGATTTCCACCGTAGTGCCGAAAATCACCTTACCGGTGCGCGGGATCGCCGCCACATCAATCACTTGGGCGTTTTGCAGACGGCCTTCGATATCGCGAATCCGCGCCTCGACCATGCCTTGCTGCTCGCGAGCAGCGTGATACTCGGCGTTCTCTTTCAAGTCGCCCAGTTCACGGGCAGTGCCGATATCCTGGCTGAGTTTGGGCCGCACGACCTTGGTCAGGTGCTGCAGTTCGTCTTCCAAGGCGCGAGCGCCCTGGATGGTCATTGGGTATTTAGTCATGCCTTGAGTCCTGCATGCAGATCCTGCAAGCGGCGCACGGTCTTCTCTGGACCAAACTTCAACGCCTCACAGATTGCCTCGCCAGCCGCCAAGGTGGTGGTGCAGCAAATCCGGTGTTGCAGAGCATTACGACGGATGGAATAGGAGTCAGCAATCGACTGACGCCCTTCGGTGGTGTTGATGATCAGGGTGACTTCGTCATTTTTGATCATGTCGACAACGTGCGGCCGACCTTCGGTAACCTTGTTGACGCGACGCACCGGCAAGCCGACCGCCTCAATCATCTTGGCGGTGCCTGAAGTAGCGACTACTTCAAAGCCCAGCTCGATCAGGCTGCGCGCCAACTCGGCGACCAACGGCTTGTCGTCATCGCGCACGCTGATAAAGGCGCAACCGCTGTTTGGCAGGATTTCACTGGCGCCCAACTGGGCCTTGGCAAAGGCCTCACCGAAGGTGTCACCAACGCCCATCACTTCGCCGGTCGACTTCATTTCTGGGCCGAGGATCGGATCAACGCCAGGGAACTTAGCGAACGGGAATACCGCTTCCTTGACGCTGTAAAAGTTCGGAATGATCTCCTCGGTGAAACCCACTTCAGCCAAGGTTTTGCCGGCCATTACTCGCGCAGCGATCATCGCCAGCGAGATGCCGATGCACTTGGACACGAACGGCACCGTACGCGAAGCGCGCGGATTGACTTCGATAACGAAGATATCCTCACCCTGCACCGCCATCTGCACGTTCATCAACCCGACCACACCGAGTTCGATGGCCATTTTCTTGACCTGATCGCGGATCTCATCCTGGATATGCGCGGGCAGCGAGTATGGCGGCAAGGAGCACGCCGAGTCGCCGGAGTGCACGCCCGCCTGTTCGATGTGCTGCATGATGGCGCCAATGACGACCTGCTCACCGTCGCAGACCGCATCGATATCGACTTCAATCGCGCAATTCAGGAAGTGGTCGAGCAGCACTGGGCTATCGTTCGACACCTTCACCGCTTCGCGCATATAGCGACGCAGCTCTTCTTCTTCGTAGACGATTTCCATCGCCCGGCCACCCAACACATAGGACGGCCGCACCACCAGCGGATAACCAATGGCCTTGGAGGCCGCCAACGCTTCATCTTCGCTGCGCGCAGTGAGGTTGGCGGGTTGGCGCAGGTTCAAGCGCTGCACCATCTGCTGGAAACGCTCACGGTCTTCGGCGCGGTCGATGGCATCTGGCGAGGTGCCGATAATCGGCACACCAGCTTCTTCCAGGGCGCGGGCGAGCTTCAGCGGAGTTTGCCCGCCGTACTGCACGATGACGCCTTTCGGCTGCTCGATACGGACGATTTCCAGCACGTCTTCCAGGGTTACCGGCTCAAAATACAGACGGTCCGAGGTGTCGTAGTCGGTGGACACGGTCTCTGGGTTGCAGTTGACCATGATGGTCTCGTAACCATCGGCCCGCAGCGCCAAGGCCGCATGCACGCAGCAGTAGTCGAACTCGATACCCTGACCGATACGGTTCGGGCCACCGCCGAGAATCATGATCTTGTCACGGCCGGTCGGCCTGGCTTCGCACTCTTCCTCGTAGGTCGAGTAGAGGTAGGCGGTGTCGGTGGCGAACTCGGCGGCGCAGGTGTCGACGCGCTTGTACACCGGCAACACCTTCAGCTTGTGCCGATGGTTGCGCAGGTTCTTCTCGGTCACACCCAGCAGCTTGGCCAGGCGCGCATCGGAGAAACCTTTGCGCTTGAGCTTGTACATGGCATCGCGATCAATCGAGGCCAGGCCCTGGGTTTTAACCCGCTCCTCGTCCTTGATCAGGTCTTCGATCTGCACCAGGAACCAGTGATCGATCTTGGTCAGCGCATAAATATCGTCGCAGCTCATGCCGGCGCGGAAAGCGTCAGCCACATACCAGATGCGCTCGGCGCCTGGCACGGTCAACTCGCGACGCAGAATGCTGGCGGCTTCCGGGTTAGCCGGGTCGACCATAGGATCGAAGCCATTAACGCCGACTTCCAGGCCGCGCAGGGCTTTTTGCATCGACTCTTGGAAGGTCCGGCCGATGGCCATAACTTCGCCCACCGACTTCATCTGGGTGGTCAGTCGGGCGTCTGCCTTGGGGAATTTCTCGAAGGCGAAGCGCGGCAGCTTGGTGACCACATAGTCGATCGACGGCTCAAACGAGGCCGGGGTACGACCGCCGGTGATGTCGTTTTGCAACTCATCGAGGGTGTAACCGACGGCCAATTTGGCGGCGATTTTAGCAATCGGAAAACCTGTGGCTTTCGAGGCCAGCGCCGAGGAGCGCGATACCCGCGGGTTCATCTCGATCACGACCATGCGACCGGTGTCCGGGCAGATACCGAACTGCACGTTGGAGCCGCCGGTTTCTACGCCGATCTCGCGCAGTACCGCCAAGGAGGCGTTGCGCAGGATCTGGTATTCCTTGTCGGTCAGGGTTTGCGCCGGCGCAACGGTGATCGAGTCACCAGTGTGCACGCCCATTGGATCGAAGTTTTCGATGGTGCAGACGATGATGCAGTTGTCGTTCTTATCGCGAACAACCTCCATCTCGTACTCTTTCCAGCCAATCAGGGATTCGTCGATCAGCAGTTCGCTGGTCGGCGACAGATCGATACCGCGGGCGCAGATTTCTTCGAACTCTTCACGATTGTAAGCGATACCGCCACCAGTGCCGCCCATGGTGAAGGACGGCCGAATGATGCACGGGAAGCCAACCTTCTCGAGAACTACATAGGCCTCGTCCATGCTGTGGGCAATGCCGGAAACCGGGCAAGCCAGACCGATGTCTTTCATCGCCTTGTCGAAACGCGAGCGGTTTTCCGCCTTGTCGATGGTGTCGGCGTTAGCGCCGATCATCTCGACGCCAAACTTCTTCAGAACACCGTGCATTTCCAGATCGAGGGCGCAGTTCAGTGCGGTCTGGCCGCCCATGGTCGGCAGCAAGGCGTCTGGACGCTCTTTCTCGATAATCTTGGCCACGGTCGACCATTTGATCGGCTCAATGTAGGTGGCGTCCGCCATGTCCGGGTCGGTCATGATGGTGGCGGGGTTGGAGTTCACCAGAATGACGCGATAACCCTCTTCGCGCAGTGCCTTGCAGGCCTGGGCGCCGGAGTAGTCAAATTCGCAGGCTTGGCCGATCACGATGGGGCCGGCGCCGAGAATCAGGATGCTTTTTATGTCTGTACGTTTTGGCATGGTCTTCTCTCGAATCCTTTGGTCAGCTGGCTCGCTGGGTTAACCGCCGCGCGGTGGTGTTGCGGCAAGCGGAGGTTATTTCCTGGCGCGCTGCATGTACGTTGGGGTCTTACTGCTGCGAGCACCTTGCCGAGGCACCCGCAGCACAATGCTGCTGTAACTGCTTAGCGCTGTTTGGCCATCGAATCGATAAAACGATCGAACAATGGCGCTACATCGGTTGGACCTGGGCTGGCTTCCG
>JAURXE010000790.1 GCA_030654635.1 Pseudomonas sp. | reverse complement strand
AGGCCGCGCCCCTCGTAGAAGCCAATGCCCCAGCCATCGCGGTGCGGGCCGGTGCCGCCACCGCGCTGCATCAAGCCGGTAAAGCTAAATACGATATCGGTGGGCACGTTGGCGCTCATACCGAGCAATTCACACATCAATTAGCGTCCTTTAACAGAGCCCGGTGCGCAACTAGCCGACCGCCGCTGCGCTTTTACAACCGTGGTTCGATGCGTACACGGCGATCACCACGCGGCTCGATACTGCTATCAATATAAGTGCCCGGGCGCGCTTGCGGCTGCTCGAGAATTTCCCGCAGGGTCGGCTCATCATCGCTGGCGGCCGCCGTTTCACGCTGGCGGCGACGGGCTTGGCTGCTGCGCTCTATCGGCCAGCGGATTAGCGCAAACAGCAGGTAAACCGCGAAGGCCAGCATGGCATACAAGCTGAGATCAGCCACGGCGCGCCAGGCGTTGTTGCCCACTTTAAACAGCAGATCCAGCGCGGTAATCGCCAGCGCTGGGGCGAACAGCTCTTTGGCCGGATCAACCAAGGTGGGCGCCAGCAACAGCACGGCCATCAGCACCCGCAACGGCTCGCGCAACCAGCGCCACATCCAGCGCGTGATTCGCCAGCCGACCAACAGGCAGCCTAAGGCGGCCCCTGCGTACAGGGCCAGAGCAAGCTGGTAGTCGTGTTCATTCATGCGCGTGGATGGCCGGGCTGGCAAAAGGGCGCTTATGATAGCGGCTTTTGCCAGCCGAAGCCTCCCCCTGCCATCGGCCCGCCCGCCCAGAGTAGCCTCCATGTCGCCTGCCCCGCTTATCGCCCCGATCGCCCGCACCGTTGACGGCCCGGACCCTTACATCTGGCTGGAGGAGCGCGACAACAGCGCAGTGCTGAGCCATTTACAGGCCGAAAATGCCTACCTGGAGGCCGAACTGGCCCAGCAGGCGGAGCTGCGCGAGGCGCTGTTTAACGAGATCAAAGGCCGCATTCTGGAAACCGACCTGTCGTTGCCATCGCCCTGGGGCCCGTGGCTATATTACCAGCGCACCACCGCTGGCGATGAATACCCACGACATTACCGCTGCCCGCGCCCAGCCGACGACTCGCTAACTGTTGATCCTGTCCAAGAGCAATTGCTGCTCGACCCCAACGAGCTGGCCGACGGCGGCTTTATCTCCCTAGGCGCCTTCAGCATCAGCCCCGACCACCGTCTGCTGGCCTACAGCCTGGACACCCAGGGCGATGAGATTTACCAGCTGTACGTCAAGGACTTGGCCAGTGGCGCCATCACTGCCCTGCCCTTCGACGACTGCGACGGCAGCATGACCTGGGCCAACGACAACCAGACGCTGTTCTTCGGCGAGCTGGACGACACCCATCGCCCGCACAAGCTGTATCGCCATACTTTGGGTAGCGATACCGCCGAGCTGGTGTTCGAAGAATCTGACGGGCGCTTCTTTCTGCATTGCTACCGTTCCAGCTCCGAGCGCCAGTTGATCCTGCTGCTGGGCAGCAAAACCACCAGCGAATCCTGGGTACTGGATGCCGACACGCCCCAAGGCGCGTTCCGCTGTATGGCGCCCCGTGAGGACGCCCACGAATACGACGTCGACCACGGGCTGCTCGACGGTGAATGGAACTGGCTGATCCGCAGCAACCAGAGCGGCATCAACTTCGCGCTGTACTGCGCCAAACAGGGCCCAGCGAGCGAACCAGCGCCCGGGCGTCAGCACTGGCGCGAGCTGATCGCCCATGACCCGCAAGTGATGCTCGAAGGCCTGAGCCTAAACCACGACGCCTATGTACTCAGCCTACGGGTCGCCGGCCTGCCGATCATTCAGGTGCACCCCCAAGGTCTGCCAAGCTACCGGGTGCAACTGCCGGATGCGGCCTACAGCCTGTCGGTGCAGGACACCCTGGAGTTCGCCAGCCCAGTGATTCGCCTGCGCTACGAGGCACTCAATCGGCCGGCGCAGATCCGTCAGCTCGAACTGGCCAGCGGCGCCCAGCAAGTGTTGAAAGAAACTCCGGTGCTCGGCCCCTTCGATGCCGATGCCTATGTCAGCCAGCGCCTGTGGGCCACCGCCTGCGATGGCACGCAAATCCCGATCAGCCTGGTGGCCAAACGCGAGGTGCTCGAGCAACCCGCACCGCTGTATTTGTACGGCTACGGCGCCTACGGCGAATGCCTCGATCCGTGGTTTTCCCACGCGCGCTTGAGCCTGCTGGAGCGCGGTTTCGTGTTTGCCATCGCCCATGTGCGTGGCGGCGGCGAGCTGGGTGAGGCCTGGTACCGCGCCGGCAAGCTGGAACACAAGCACCACAGCTTCAGCGACTTTATCGCCTGCGCCGAACACCTGGTCGCCTGCGGCTACACCGGCCCCGAACAACTGGCCATCAGCGGCGGCAGCGCCGGCGGTTTGCTGATCGGCGCGGTGCTCAACCAACGTCCTGAGCTGTTCGCCGCGGCAATTGCCGAGGTACCGTTTGTGGATGTGCTCAACACCATGCAAAAACCGGATTTACCCCTGACCGTCACCGAGTACGACGAATGGGGCGACCCGACAGACCCACAGGTTTATGCGCGGATCAAGGCCTACGCGCCTTACGAAAACGTCGCTGCCCAAGCCTATCCGGCGATGCTGGTGGTGGCCGGTTATAACGACAGCCGCGTGCAATATTGGGAAGCCGCCAAGTGGGTGGCCAAACTGCGCGCAACCAAAACCGATACGAATTTGCTGCTGCTAAAAACCGAACTCGACGCCGGCCACGGCGGCATGAGCGGCCGCTACCAGGCCCTCAAGGACGTGGCGCTGGAATACAGCTTTTTGCTCAAGGTGCTGGGCTAGTCGGGTGGTTGCACCGGACCAAGCTCAGCCTCTTGAACAACCACGGATGTATGCGCTTATTCGCCGGCAAGGTGCGCCTATACGAACGCAAGCTGAACCAGCCCTTGGGGCTTTGCAGCTTGCGCGCAACAACCAACTAAGCCGCCAAGGCGTGCTTCACATTCATGGTAATGACCGCAGTAAACACCTTTAGTCCTTCCACGTCGTAGGCCGCCACCGGTACGTCGATATTGCCGGGCTGCGTCCAGTCCACTGCATCGGCCTCGGTCACGACCCGAATATCGCTCTTGGCTTTGGCCAGGTATTGCACCGTCATACCCACCGGCAACCAACGGGCACCGGTCGGGATCGACACGTCGGTACAGGTGCCGGCCACCAGTTCCGCGCCATTGCACAGGGCGATCGCATGCACGGTGCCGATATGGTTTTGTACTTTGCGCTGGTTGCGAATCAGCACTTCAGCAAAGCCCGGACGTAACTCAATAAACAGCGGGTCGATACTGCTAAAAAACGGAGCTAGTCCGGCAATACCGCTGGAGAATTTTTCTGCGCCCAGTTGCTGGTACATCATTAGCGATTGACTCATTAAGCCGACTCCTCGGTGAAATTTACGCGCATGGCGTGGTTTAAGAAGCGCGCCACTATGGCCAGCTCCGCATCGGTGAAACCTTCTTGCAACTGCCGATTGATCACCCCCATCAGCGGTTGCGCTTGCGCCACCACTGCCGCGCCACGCTCGCTCAGATGTAAACGACTGGCGCGACCATCCACGGCGCATGGCTGACGGACGATTAAGTCATTGTCTTGCAGACGACTGACCAAGCCGGTGACCGCTGAGTTTTGCAGTTGCAGCAACTGGCTCAACTCTTTGAGCTGACAGCCATCGGCACTCTTAATGGCAAATAAGGCCATCACCTGAGTGCCGGTAACCTCCAGCTTGGCCGCCATTAACTGGTCGGCCGAACGGAAAATATTCTGCCGGGCCTGGGCCAGCAGGTGGAAAAAACGCCTCTTCATTGCAACTACCTATAAATTTAAAGCCAAATTAATACGCATGCGGATTAAACTACTACGCATCCGTAGCGAGTGCCAGAATAATTACGCCACCACGCTTCACAGCGGACCAACGGGTAATTCAAGGTAGACTGCCCGCCTTAGCGGACCCGCCCGCCTAATTGTTGCCGAGACCGCCATGAAGCGTTTTGTCCTGCTCGATACCGCCCCGATCCCCAATGATGGCGGCGCCCTGTGCCTGTTCGAGTACGGCGAAGACTTTGTGATCAAGATCCAGGGCGGCGACGGCGGCCAGCTGATGAACACCCGCATGCACGGATCCGAAGACGCCCTGGCGGAAATCCCCTGCAAGCGCATCTCCGGCAGGCCAAGCCCGCGGGTGTTGATCGGTGGCCTGGGCATGGGCTTTACCCTGGCCTCGGCGCTCAAGCACATCGGCAAGAATGGCCAGGTGGTGGTGGCCGAACTGGTGCCGGGGGTGATCGAGTGGAATCGCGGCCCGCTGGGGGAAAAGTCCGGCCGCCCGCTGCTCGACCCGCGCACCGAGATCCGCCTGGTGGACGTGGCCGATGTGCTGCCCGCCGAGCCGCTGGGTTTCGATTCGATCATGCTGGATGTCGATAACGGCCCCGAAGGCCTGACCAAAAAAGGCAACAGCTGGCTGTACTCGATGGCCGGTTTGCATGCCTGTCACCGGGCGCTACGTACCGGCGGCATTCTAGCGGTGTGGTCGGCGGGCGCGGATCGCAAGTTTGCCGAGAAAGTCGCCAAGGCCAACTTCAAGGTCGAAGAGGTGCAGGTCTACGCCCACGGCAACAAAGGCGCCAAACACACCCTGTGGATTGCTACCAAGCTTAAACCCAAGGTCTGAGCCTGAAGCACGCCAGCCGGCGGCGCTTGGGCAATAACCGCGAAAGCGTTAAGCTTTATTTTGTGATTAAACGATTTAACAGGTGACAGCATGAGCACGGAAAAATCTGCGGCGACCCTCAAGACCGACCGCATCATCGCCGAGGCCCAGCGTTCGCGCGAAGACGGCTACCGCGACAAGGCGCTGAAAATGTACCCCCACGTGTGTGGCCGTTGCAGCCGTGAGTTTGCCGGCAAACGCCTGAGCGAGCTGACCGTGCACCACCGCGATCACAACCATGACAACAACCCGCAAGACGGCTCCAACTGGGAGCTGCTGTGCCTGTTCTGTCACGACAACGAACACTCGCGCTACACCGACCAGCAATACTTCGCCGAAGGCTCGACCGCCAGCCCCCAAGGGCCGAAATCGACCCACAAGGCTTTTGCCGACTTGGCCGCGCTGCTGAAAAGCAAAGAATAAGCCGCTGGCATAGCTTCGTAGGGTGGGCGTCAGCCCACCAAGCACCTGTACAGAGGTGGGCTGAAGCCCACCCTACCCACGGCGCACACCAAGCCAAGCCGGTATAATCGCCGCCTTTCTTCAGAGCACCCGCCCGTGGCCAACAGACGCTACAGCTGCATCGGTTTATTCAATCCCAAGTCGCCCGCCAACGTCGGCTCGGTAATGCGCGCCGCCGGCTGCTACGGGGTCAACTCAGTGTTCTACACCGGCACCCGCTATGACCGCGCGCAAGACTTCATCACCGACACCAAGAAGGTCCATCAGGACATTCCGCTGATCGGCATCGATGACCTGCAAAAAATCCTCCCGCTGGGCTGCACGCCGGTGGCGGTGGAAATGGTCGAAGGCGCCCGGCCACTGCCGGAATACACCCATCCAGACCGCGCCCTGTATATCTTCGGCCCGGAAGACGGCTCCTTGGGCAAAGAAGTGCTGGACTGGTGCGAGGACGTGATCTACATCCCCACCACCGGCTGCATGAACCTCGCGGCCACCGTCAATGTGCTGCTCTATGACCGCATGGCCAAGGGCCTGAACACCAAGTCCGGGCCCAAGTTTGCGCCTTAACACCCGCCAGCCGACGTGCCCAAGTATCAACGGGCACGCCGGCGGTCCTATTACATCCCCGATTTCAAGCGACTGAAGGCCCGCGTCAGCGCCCGGTCAAAGGCCCGTGAGTTGTCGTTCTTGGTGTAGAGCGTGGCAAACACCGCTGGTGATGGATAGGTGCCTGGATCATTGAGAATCGCCGCATCGACTGTGGCATTCGCGGCCGGCACCGCGTTGGCGTAGTAGACGCTGTTGCTGACCGCACCTATCACCTCTGGGCGCATCAGGTGGTCCAACAGCGCCAACGCCTCCTTGGGATGGGGCGCATCCTTGGGAATCACCACCGCATC
>JAURXE010000788.1 GCA_030654635.1 Pseudomonas sp. | reverse complement strand
CGCAGGTCATCGCGGTCCACCGAGGTGATTACCACGTACTTCAAGCGCAAATCGGCGATGGCCACGGCGAGATTCTTCGGCTCATCGGCATCCAGCGCATTCGGCCGGCCATGGCCAACGTCGCAGAACGGGCAGCGCCGGGTGCAGATATCGCCCATGATCATAAAGGTCGCGGTGCCGCCGGAGAAACACTCGCCCAAGTTCGGGCAAGAGGCCTCTTCGCAGACGCTGTGCAACTTATGTTTGCGCAGCAACTGCTTGATGTTATCGACTTCCGGCGACAGCGGGATACGCACCCGAATCCAGTCTGGTTTGCGCAGGAACTCATCGGTGGGAATAATTTTTACCGGGATCCGTGCCAGCTTCTCGGCGCCGCGCAGCTTGACTCCCGCTTCAACTTTGACCGGGGTTTTGGCCGGCGCAACTGGACCTGCAGATTCAATACTCATAGTGCTTCGATTCCGCCCGTCAGGGTCGTCTGTTCAACATAACCGAGGTGTTTGACGAGCTGTGCACGCAATCGGGCACTTACTTCGGCAAAATCCAGTGGGCCGATCAGGTCACGCATCTGGGTCATGCGCAGTCCCGCATAACCACAGGGGTTGATCCGCGCAAACGGCTCAAGGTCCATATCCACATTCAGCGCCAAGCCATGAAAGCAACGGCCGTTACGAATCCGCAGGCCCAGCGAGGCGATTTTCGCCCCATCCACATAGACGCCCGGCGCATCGGCCTTGGCTGCCGCGCTAATGCCATAACTGGCCAGCACGTCGATCAGGCTTTGCTCGATGCGACTGACCAACTCGCGCACGCCAAAGCCCAAACGCCGCACATCCAATAACACATAGGCCACCAGCTGGCCGGGGCCGTGATAGGTCACCTGACCGCCGCGATCGGCCTGCACCACCGGGATATTACCCGGCAGCAGCAGGTGTTCGGCCTTGCCGGCCTGGCCCTGGGTAAACACCGCTTGATGCTGCAGCAGCCAGAGCTGATCGGCACTTTCAGGGCGGCGATTATTGGTGAAGGCCTGCATCGCCTGCCAGATCGGCTGATAAGGCTGCAGGCCCAGTTCACGCACACCCAGCGAGTTCACCACAGCAGCATCCGTACCCAGCTCCTGGCTAGCGTGCATCACAGCACCATATGGACGCGGCCAGTAGCGCGCAAATCACTGTTAATCGCCTCCAGCTGCAACGGCCCGGTGGCAGTAATCAGCACCTGAAAAGAGTGAAAGCGACCATTGCTGCTGTCACGCCGGGTCAGGGTGCTGGGGTCGAAGTCCGGCGCATGGCGCTGCATGACTTCGATGATCATTTCGGCAAAGCCTTCGCCGGCATCGCCAATCACCTTGATCGGGTAGCGCGGGCATGGGAACTCAATTACCGGTGGTGGCAGATCATTGTTATTCATCGCCAGAGACCTCGCTAATCACCTAGCGGCGCGTCAGCAGACGCGCCGCTAGATTTATTTAGTTGAATAAACCGTAGAAGAACAGACGCAGACCGTCCCACATCCGACGCAGGAAACCGGCTTCTTCGACCGCTTGCAAGGCCACCAGATCGCTGCTGTGAATGACCTTGCCATCTAGGCTGACTTCAACTTTACCAATCACCGCGCCCTGGGCAATCGGGGCCACCAGTTGTGGCAAGAAGGTCATGTTGGCTTGCAGGTTTTTCGCCTGGCCCTTGGCTACGGTCAAGGTCAGGTCTTGCGCCAGGCCGGCATTCACTTCACGTTCAAGGCCTTTCCAGACGGGCACTTTGGCCAGCTCTACGCCTTTCTGATAGAAGGTCTTGTTTTCATAGAAACGAAAGCCATAGCTAAGCAATTTTTGGGTTTCGGCAGCGCGCGCTTGCGTGCTGTTGGTACCAAAGACTACCGAGATCAAACGCATATTTTCCCGCACCGCCGAAGCCACCAGACAGTAACCGGCCTCCTCGGTGTGCCCAGTCTTCAAGCCGTCGACCGTCTTGTCGCGCCACAGCAGCAGGTTGCGGTTGTCCTGTTTGATGTTGTTCCACAGGAATTGCTTCTGCGAATAGATCGCGTAATGCGCCGGGTCAACGTAAATAATTGCCCGCGCCAAGGTCGCCATATCATGGGCGGTGGAGTAGTGCTCCGGATCTGGCAAGCCGGTGGCATTCATAAAGTGGCTGCCGCTCATTCCCAGAGTTGCAGCGGTTTCATTCATCCGGTCGGCGAAACCATCCTCGCTGCCGGAAATATGTTCGGCCACCGCGATGCTGGCGTCGTTACCGGACTGAATGATGATGCCGTGCAGCAGGTCGCTGACTGAAACCTGGCTGTTCAGCGGCAGGAACATCGTGGAGCCGCCGGAGGCGGCGCCGCCAGCACGCCAGGCGTGCTCGCTGACAGGCACCAAATCTTCTTCACCAATTTTCCCACTGCGAATTTCCAGCGTGGCGATATAGGCCGTCATCAACTTGGTCAGACTGGCCGGTGGCAAGCGCTGGTCACCATTGTTTTCCAGCAGGACCTGACCGCTGAGCGCATCCATCAGCACATAGGATTTAGCGGCCAACTGTGGCGGCGCGGGAACGGCCTGCGCCGCAGACAACGAGGCAATCGGAGCAGTGACCAGCAAGGTTAGCAGTGAAAAACGTTGTGCAAAGCGGGTGATATTCATCAGCATCTCTGAATTTACGGTTCTAGGATTAGTGCGCTCGCAAAAGCGCTCCTGGGGATCTGGTTACGGCGGCGAGCTTAGATGGCACTAACGCCGTCGGCCACTATTGCGGCCGGACTAAGCTCGGCTGACCCAAATTGGCCTGCCGCACTGTTTTTTGTACTTGCTCAACCTCGGCCTGAGTACTGATCGGCCCCAGGCGGACTCGGTGTAGGGTCTGCTGGTTGAGCGCCACCGAGCTGATAAACACCGGGGCATTCACTGCCTGGCTCAGCTTGGCTTTGAGGAGCTCGGCAGCGTCCGGGTTGGCGAAGGCGCCCACCTGGAGATACAGCCCAGCGACTGGTGCGGAAGCGTTTTTTTTTACCTCTACGGGCATCGGTAGCACTGCATCGGCATGTTGATTAAGAGGCGGCGAATACACCTCAATCGGCGCCGCCATGGCGACGGTCAAAGGCTGCGGCGTTTGCGCCACTTTCTGCGGCCCGGCCAACACCAGCGGCACTGGCCGGCCCTGTTGAGCCCACCATTGATGCGGATCGATACCTTCAACCCGTACCCGGGCGGTGCCCGCATCGGCATAACCGAGCTTCTTGGCGGCGGCAAACGACAGGTCAATCACCCGGTCCGAATAAAACGGCCCACGGTCGTTAACCCGCACTATCACGGTCTTGCCGTTCTCCAGATTAGTCACCCGCACGTAGCTGGGCAGCGGCAAGGTTTTGTGCGCCGCAGTCATGCCGTACAGGTCATATTTTTCGCCGTTGGCTGTAGCTTCACCATGAAACAAGGTGCCGTACCAGGAGGCCAGGCCCGTGACCTGATAAGTGCGGGCATCCTTTTGCGGGTAATAGGTTTTACCCAGCACTGTGTAGGGGTTGGCCTTGACCGGGCCGTAGTTCGGCATGGGCACCGCATCGGCAATCCGCGACACGTCAACGTCCCACCAAGGCGCGCCATCGCGGTGCGGTTTGGCATAATTACCAGGCCCGGAAATCGGCCCGCTAGTCGGCAACGGCTGCGGTGCGCGGCTGTGCGAGCAGCTGATCAGCAACACCGCCAGGCTCAAATTAGCGCCAAGCCGTAACGCCTGCATGGCTTTCATTTACCACCTCGCGCCTGCACTAACTTCTCGGAGAGTTGATGCACGGCCATGGCGTACATGGCGCTGCGGTTATAGCGGGTAATGGCGTAAAAGTTCGACAGCCCCAACCAATATTCAGGGCCCTCGGCACCGTCGAAACGAAAGGCGGTCACCGGCAGATCGGCGCGCAGGGCGTCG
>JAURXE010000785.1 GCA_030654635.1 Pseudomonas sp. | reverse complement strand
TCGTACCTGGGCTGGCAGGCCTTGCAGCACAACCTGGCCCGCAACGGCCTGGCCGGCGACAGCCTGAGTTTTGTGCCGGCCAGCGAGAAGGCCTGCGGCCCCTTCGACTGCGTGCTTCTGCGCGTGCCCAAGACCCTGGCCCTGCTGGAAGAGCAGCTGATTCGTCTGCAGGGCCAGATCGCCCCCGGCACCCTGGTGCTGGCCGCCGCAATGCTCAAGCACTTACCGCGCGCCGCCGGCGAATTACTGGCGCGCTACATCGGGCCCATGCAGGCGCTGCTGGCGGTAAAAAAAGCCCGAGTCCTGAGCGCCACTACGGTGAGCAAGGCACCCGTCAGCTCGCCCTACCCGAGCAGCTATGCCCTGGAGCAACCAGCCCTGACCCTGCTGAACCACGCCAACCTGTTTTGCCGGGAAGGCCTGGACATTGGTACCCGCGCCTTTCTGCCGCACTTGCCCCGCCGCCTGACGCCGCTGCGGGTCGCGGACCTCGGTTGTGGCAATGGCGTGCTGGGAATTAGCTATGCGCTGAGCAACCCGCAGGCCGAGCTGACTCTGGTGGATGAGTCCTTTATGGCCGTGCAATCGGCCGCGGAAAACTGGCGCGCCGCCCTGGGTGAGCGACCAGTAACCATTCGCGCCGGCGACGGCTTGGCCGAACAAGCCGAGGATTCGCTGGATCTGGTGCTGTGCAATCCGCCGTTTCACCAGCAGCAAGTGGTCGGCGACTTTCTCGCCTGGCGCATGTTCGTCCAGGCCAAGGCGGCACTGGTGCGCGGCGGCGAACTGTGGATAGTCGGCAACCGTCATCTGGGCTATCACGGCAAACTGAAAAAGCTCTTTCGTGGCGTCGAGCAAGTCGCGACCACGCCCAAGTTTGTGATTTTGAAAGCCACCAAGTAATCAGCCGCGCTGCAAGGCGGCCGGAGTGTCGACATCCTCGAGTACGCCGGGATCATCGACCGCCACCTCGATACAGGCAGCGCCCGCTCCCGGCGGGTTTGCTGCATTCACCTGCG
>JAURXE010000781.1 GCA_030654635.1 Pseudomonas sp. | reverse complement strand
AGCAGGTTGTTGAGGAACTCATGGGCCTCGGCGACGTTCTTGGCGCTCTTGGGGATGGCAAAGGAGTCGAACCACAGCGGTGCGCCTTCCTTGGGCAGGCGCCAGTCGACCACCACGCCGTTGCCGGCTTCCTTGGCGCGGTTGGCGAACTGGAAGAAGCTGCCCGAGTAACCGATGGCCACGCAGATGTCACCGTTGGCGATATCGGTCATGTACTTGGCTGAGTTGAAGTAGGCGACGTGCGGTTTGATCTTTTGCAGCAAGGCGCCGGCTTTGTCATAGTCTTGCGGGTTGCGGCTGTTCGGATCGAGGCCCAGGTAGTGCAGGGCGATCGGCAGAATCTCGCCGGGCGAGTCGAGCATGGCCACGCCGCACTGCTGGAGCTTGCTGATGTTCTCTTCCTTGAAGATCAGGTCCCAGCTGTCGACCGGGGCATTCTCACCGAGCACGGCCTTGACCTTCGCCGGGTTGAAGCCGATCAGCACGGTGCCGTACATGTAGGGCACGGCGTACTGGTTGCCGGGGTCGTTGGCGCTCATCAGTTGCAGCAGCTCCGGGTTGAGGTGCTGCCAGTTGGGCAGCTTGCTCTTGTCCAGAGGCTGGAACACGCCGGCCTTGATCTCGTTTTCGAGGAAGGTGTTGGTCGGCACCACCAGGTCGTAGCCGGAGTTGCCGGTGAGCAGCTTGGCTTCCAGAGACTCGTTGGTGTCGAAGATATCCCAGGTCAGTTTGATCCCGGTCTTTTCGGCAAAGGTTTTCGGCACCGACGGCAGTATGTAATCGGCCCAGTTGTAGACCTTCAGCTCGCGCTCTGCGGCCTGGGCCATGGAGCCGAGCAGGGCGCTGCCGCATAGCGCGGCGCCGATGATGTGTTGGAGTTTGTGCATGTTGTTCTCCTGATAAAGGGCGCGTTTAGGCGCCCTGAAAACCTTCGAGTACGTTGACGGCGTTGATGCCGATTTCTGCCACCGCGTAACCACCTTCCATGACGAACAAGGTCGGTTTGCCGAGGGCGGCGATGCGCTGGCCCATGCGCAGGTAATCCGGGCTGTCGAGCTTGAACTGCGAGATCGGGTCGTTCATGTAGGTGTCGACGCCGAGCGATACCACGATCACCTCGGCGCCGTAAGCGGCGATGCGCTGGCAGGCGGTTTCCAGCGCCGCGCCCCAGACGTCCCAGGCACTGCCGGCGGCCAGTGGCAAGTTGAGGTTGAAACCTAGGCCTGCGCCTTCGCCGGTTTCGTCGGCATAACCGAGAAAGTGCGGGTACTCGAAGCTCGGGCTGCCGTGGATATTGGCCACCAGCACATCGGCGCGCTCGTAGAAGATCGACTGGGTGCCGTTGCCGTGGTGGTAGTCGACGTCGAGGATGGCCACGCGCTTGGCGCCCTGGTCGAGAAAGGCCTGGGCGGTGATCGCCGCATTGTTCAGGTAGCAGTAGCCGCCCATCACATCGCTGCTGGCGTGGTGGCCCGGCGGGCGGCACAGGGCGAAGGCCGTGTGCATACCCTGTGCAAGCTGCTGTTGGGCGCTGAGAGCCACCTGGGCCGAGGTATACACCGCCTGCCAGGTGCCGGCGGTGATCGGCGCGAAGCAGTCGAAGCTATGGAAACCGTACTGACCGTAAAGGTCATCCGGGCGTTTGGCGCGCAGATGCCGGGCCGGGAACACGCCAGGGAGAAAGTCGGCCGTGTTGCCTTGGGCGGCCCAGCCGGCCCAGGCGTTTTGCAGAAAGTGCAGATAATCACCCGTGTGGATGCGCGCAATCGGCGCCATGCCGAAATCCAGCGGCGTGCGCACTTCACCGAGTTGCTGTTGCTGCACGCGTGCCAGCACGTGGTCGGCGCGGGCTGGCATCTCGAAACAGGGTTGCAGTTCACCGCCAAGCATTTCGCCCTGGGCGTGGTGCAGGCGGTGGTCGTCGCTGTAGAAAGTGAGCATCTTGTTATTCTCGCGCCGTGGGGACTGTAGGCATTGTTGCCAGGTTGATTACGGGCGGGAAACGACCGGGATGGCCATTAGGGGATCGATATGGCCAACTTCCTGCGCATCTGTGCGGTTTTAGCTGCGAAAGCGGCTCGGCGACATACCGCTCCAGCGCTGGAAGGCGTGGCGAAAGCTGGCTGTTTCGCTGTAGCCCATGATTTCGGCGATCTGCTGGATCGGCAGTTCCTGCTGTTCGAGCAGTTGCCGCGCACGTTCGAAGCGCAACTCGTCGAGCAGTTTCTGGTAGCTGCTGCCGGCGTGGCTGAGGTGTCGGCGCAGGCTGCGGGGCGAGCAATTGAGCCGCTGCGCCAGTTCATCCAGCCCCGGCGGGGTGACCAGTTGCGTGCCGAGCAACTGGCGACAGCGGGTGATCAGGGCTTGGCGCTGAACGAATTCGCGGTTGAGCTGCAGGCAGCGTTCGCGCATGTCGCGGTGGGTCACCGGGTCGGCCAGCGGCAGGGGTTGCTCTAACCACGAGGCGGGAAAACCGAAGGCATTGCTGCTGGCCTCAAACTGCTGCGGGCAGGGGAAGCTGGCGTGGTACTCGGCCAGGTAGTCCGGCGCCGCATGCCGGACCCGCAGGCCACAGAGCGGCAGCCGCTGGCCGAGCAGGTCGTCGCACACCAGTTTCATCGAGGTCAGGCAGAATTCGACATTGAAGGTCGCCAGCTCCGGTAGGTCGCGGTAGCCGTCAGCCTGCAGCCAGACCGTATCGCCTTCGCGTTGCAGGCTCAGCTGGAAGTAGGTGCCGAGCAGCGCCGGGTATTCCAGCGCCAGTTGCAGGGCGTCGCCGAGGGTGGCGCTGGACAGCAGGGTGTAGCCGAACAGGCCGTAGGACGACACGTGCATGCGCCGCCCGAGGATCAGGCCGAGGGCTTGGCAGCGCACGCGGGCATTGGCGCAGACGCGCATTTCCTGGGCGGTGGTGATGCGCATGTCGGGGTGCTGCAGGTCTGCCAAACGAATGCCACTGCCGGCCAGCAGACTCTGCGCGCTGTCGTCACTGTCGCGGCCAAGCAGCTGCAGGATCAGCGCGATGGAGTGCAGAGTGGTCAGGTGGCTGTGCAGCATAGTGGGATCTGGCGGTTGCCAGGCTCGTTGGCCGGGACAGCAGCATCGCCCCGCACCGCCGGCCTGTCCAGTCGGGTTTATTCGCGCAGGGCCTGTAGGCTCTGCAGTTGCTGGCCCTGAGCATCGAAATTGTCCGGGCGCAGCCACTGCTCGAAAGCGCGCTGCACGGCTGGCCACTCCGAGTCGATGATCGAGAACCAGGCGGTGTCGCGGTTGCGGCCTTTGCGCACCTGATGTTGGCGAAACAACCCTTCGTAACTGAAGCCAAAACGTTCGGCGGCGCGTTTGGAGCGCAGGTTGAGGTTGTCGCACTTCCATTCCAGGCGGCGATTGCCCAGCTCAAAGGCGTAGCGAGCCAGCAGGTAAATCGTCTCGGTGGCCTGTACGCTGCGCTGCAGGGCATGGCCAAAGCAAACGTGACCGATCTCGATGCTGCCGTGCTGTGGCGCCAGGCTCAGGTAGCTGAGCAGGCCTAGGGCCGTGCCGCTGGCGCGATCAATCACCGTATAAAAACAAGGATCACGGCTGGCGGCATTGGCGCTTAGCCACTGCGCAAAGTCGTCACGGCTAGCGAACGGGCCGTAGGCCATGAACTGCCACATCTGCGGATCGGCTTCGGGGCCTTGCAAGGCCTGCCAGAGATCGTCGCCATGGCGTTGCGGATCGAGCTGCTCCAAGCGCACATAGCGACCGACCAAGGTTGGCGCAGTTGGCAATCGCGCCGGTTGCCAGTCTTGCAGTGTGTTGCTGGTCATAGGCCTGCTCCTGTTAGCCGAATAAGTGCCGGTATTGGATAAAGCCCGAGCAGTCGGCGATGCGTTCATACAACAGCCGCGCCTGGG
>JAURXE010000777.1 GCA_030654635.1 Pseudomonas sp. | reverse complement strand
CCCGACTGACTCTGCCCTGGCAAGCCTGAAGGCTTCGGCTGAAGAGTTATTGCCAGCTTTGGCTGGTGCTGAGGTGGTCGGTCATTGGGCCGGTTTGCGGCCGGGATCGCCGGAGGGGGTTCCCTTTATTGGGCCTATGCCTGGGCATGAGGGCTTATGGCTCAACTGCGGGCATTATCGCAATGGTTTGGTGTTGGCACCGGCCAGCTGTCAGTTGCTGGTTGATCTGATGCTGGGGCACGAGCCGATAGTAGATCCAGCGCCTTATGCGCCAAGTGGGCGGCTGGGTGTTGCGTAGGCTGCTTGCTAGGTTGTACGGATCGGGGCTGGCTTCGGCGATTGCGCTACAAGCCCCGCCTGCGCAGCTAACCCGGCCCAGTTGTTTATGCCTGACGTTGGCTTTAGTCGATACCGAGCTTTTTTAGCCGATAACGCAGCGAGCGGAAGGTCATGCCCAGGCGCTCGGCGGCGGCGGTGCGGTTCCAGCGGGTTTCTTCCAGGGCTTGTTCGATCAGTTTGCGTTCGATGCTCTCGAGATAGTCCTCGAGGTTGTCGATACCGGCCAGGCTGATTTCACCGGATTCACTGCAGGCCTGGGCCTCGGCGAGGCGCAAGTCGCTGGCTTGGATTTGCTCGTTTTCGCAGAGGGTGTGAGCGCGTTCGAGCATGTTCTCCAGTTCGCGCACGTTGCCGGGGAAGCGGTAACTTTTCAATTTGGCGAGCGCGTCGTCACTCAGTGTGGCGCTGCTCAAGCCACTGCCTTGGGCGAGGCGGGTGAGCATGCGCGCCGCCAGCAGCGGAATGTCTTCACGGCGTTCGCGCAGTGAGGGGACGCACAGTTCGATCACGTTAAGGCGGTAGTAAAGGTCTTGGCGGAAACGCCCAGCGGCGACTTCAGCTGCTAGGTCTTTATGGGTGGCGCAAAGCACGCGTACATCGACTATCTGTTCTTGCTGGCCGCCAACGGCGCGCACGGCTTTCTCCTGAATGGCGCGCAGCAATTTGACCTGCATGGGCAGCGGTAGGTCGGCGACTTCGTCGAGAAATAGAGTGCCACCATTCGCCGCTTGGAATAAGCCCTG
>JAURXE010000765.1 GCA_030654635.1 Pseudomonas sp. | reverse complement strand
CGCTGTACAGCGGGCGGCCATTGGCACGGGCATCGGGGCCGTTGACACCGGTCAGGCCACTTTGTGCCATGTACACATGATTGGTGGAGTTATCAAACAGCGGAAAGGCCACATCAGGGCGATCTTGACGCAGCGGATACTTTGGCAGACTGAGCTGCACAACATCGCCACCCTTAGGGTCGATGGCCAGATCAAATACATCAGTTTGTACCCGAATCAGCTTGTCGCTGCTGGCTTGCACGGAGCTGATCGCTTCAACGTGTTCACTGCTGCTGGTTGGGACGTCTTCGCTGGTTTTGCTGCTAGCCGGGCTGTCAGTCAAGGTTGACGAAGCTTGGCTACTGACCGCAGTAGTTGCAGGAGGCAATTGAGCCATGCCGTAGTCAGCGTTCCACTGATAAACCATCAGGTAGGACACGACTGCCAGGGCGACGATCGGGATCGAGCGATGAATTTTCATGATTACTCGGCCAGCGAAGAGGGACGGGGATGTTTAGCCAGGGGTACAGGATCGTAGCCACCGGCGTTCCACGGATGACAGCGACCAAGCCGACGTGCAGTCAGCCAGCCGCCGCGGATAAAACCATGTTGCTCAATGGCTTCATACGCGTAGCAGGAACAGCTTGGATAGAAGCGACAGTGATTTGCCATCATTGGGCTGATGGCAAAGCGGTAGAACCGGATCGACACGAGGGCCAGTTTACGCATTGGGACTGTCTGCAACCCCTGCTTGGCTCTTGCTTTCAGAAACAGTGGTTTCAGGTGCGGTGATCTCAGGCACAGCTTTACTGCGCGCTAGGCGTTTCCAGAGCTTACCGAACTGCTGAGCGAGTTCAGTGTTTTCCAGATCGCCAAGGCCCTTGCGCGCCACTACGACGATATCCCAACCACTCAATGCCGTTTGGCTATGGCGATAGGATTCGCGAATTTGGCGTTTAAGACGATTACGTTCAACAGAGAGCTTGACGCTCTTTTTACCGATCACCAAACCCAGACGGGGATGATCAAGATTGTTGAGACGAGCAAGGAGTAGAACGTTTTTACCTGGAACCTTACCGCTGGGAGAGTCGAAGACTGCTTTAAATTGTCGGGGAGTTAGCAGACGCTTTTCCCGACAGAAGTCTCGACTCATCACCCGTACCGGGTTTATCAGACTGCCAGACGCTTACGGCCCTTGGCGCGACGACGCGACAGGACGGCACGGCCGTTCTTAGTAGCCATGCGAGCACGGAAACCGTGGGTGCGAGCGCGCTTGATTGTGCTTGGTTGGAATGTACGTTTCATCGTGCGTATACCTGGTGGTCGACTACGGGCCGGAATGGCCCCCGTTTAAAGAGACCGGCAATTCTAGAGAAACTGCAGCCGTAGGTCAATTTCCAACCAGCTTTTTCTTAGTGGTTAATAATATTAAAAAGAAAGAGATTTTAAGAATCTTTATTTTGTTTATAACTATTAGTCAGCTGTTTTTCTGTGGAAAACTCGCTGCAGCCCTTTGTTTTCATGGCTTTTAGCGGCTCGAAAGGGTGTCAGTAAGGCGTGGGTTGACTGTGCGTTGCCTGCGCACAAGCTGGGGATAGAAAGACTAGTTATCAACAGGTGAGTTATTCGGCTGGTTATCCCGTGGGTTTTGCCCTGGCTTTAGGGGTGGTTATACACAGGCCTCCTGTCGGTCTGGGTGAGTTGTGCACTTTCCTCCTCATGTAGCAGATTATTTATCGTTTAGGTCTGCTTGTTGTGGATAACAGCGGCGCAGATCGTTACAATTGCGGCTGATTTTTTGACCTTGTCGCGCTGCGACTTTAGGGGATTTACGTGTCCATGGACCTTTGGCAGCAGTGTGTCGAGCTGCTTCGCGATGAGCTGCCTGCCCAGCAATTTAATACCTGGATTCGCCCACTACAGATAGAAGCCGAAGGCGACGAACTGCGCATCTATGCACCGAATCGATTTGTCCTCGATTGGGTCAATGAAAAGTACCTCGGCCGATTGCTTGAGCTACTCGATGAACGCGCTAACGGCCAAGCGCCGGTACTCTTGCTATTAATCGGCAGTAAACGCAGCGCAGCGGCAGCCAGACCCGCGCCGAGTCAATCAGTCGTGTTACCCAACACAGCCGTAGCCAGTCCAGCTCCTGTTGCTGCACTACCTTCGGCGGCACAGATGAATGTTGTTTCGTCGGTGGATGAGCCGTCGCGCGCCAGTTTCGATCCAATGCGCGGAGCCAGCGGTCAATTACCGCCCGCACGCAACGAGCGCATGGTGCAGGTTGAGGGCGCGCTTAAACACACCAGTTACTTGAATCGCACCTTTACTTTTGACAACTTTGTTGAGGGTAAGTCCAACCAACTCGCTCGTGCGGCGGCTTGGCAGGTCGCAGATAATCCCAAGCATGGTTACAACCCGCTGTTTCTTTACGGTGGGGTTGGTTTGGGTAAGACACACTTGATGCACGCTGTGGGCAATCACCTATTAAAGAAGAACCCGAATGCCAAGGTGGTTTACCTGCATTCTGAGCGTTTCGTGGCGGACATGGTTAAGGCCCTGCAGCTGAATGCCATCAACGAGTTCAAGCGCTTCTATCGCTCGGTAGA
>JAURXE010000398.1 GCA_030654635.1 Pseudomonas sp. | reverse complement strand
TGTCTGGTCGGTCACGCCGAGCGAAGCTGCACGCTTGATGGCACTGGATGATGCGGCGTTTTGCTACGCCCTCGGCAAAGCCTTCGAGTGGCGCTTGGGCGAGGTGCTGGAGACTGATCCACGGCACTCCATCCCGTTGCGCCAACGGCACGCTAAGCGCTATGTCGAGCCCGGCTTGGCCTTGATCGGCGACGCCGCCCACACCATTCACCCGCTGGCCGGACAGGGCGTAAACCTGGGTTTCCTAGATGCCGCAGTGCTCGCCGAAGTGCTGTTGCATGCACTGGAACGCGGCGAAAATCCGGCCGATATTCGCGTGCTCAGCCGCTACGAGCGCCGGCGCATGCCACATAACCTGGCAATGATGGCAGCGATGGAGGGCTTCGAGCGGTTGTTCCAGGCCGACCCGTTGCCGCTGCGCTGGTTGCGTAACTCGGGGCTCAATCTGGTCGATGGTCTGAATGAAGCCAAGGCCTTGTTGGTGCGCCAGGCGCTGGGCTTGTCCGGCGACTTACCGGAGCTGGCGCGGGCGTAACAGGCGCCAGGCAATATCCGGCAACGACATCGGTGGGCTTAATAGTTGAGAAGCTAAATGCTATTGACTACTATTTGCGCTTGAATGTTTATTTCTCTGAGGCCGACCCCGATGCAGCTCAACCAGCGTTTGCTCGCCACATTTGCCTTGCTTGCCCTCAGCGGCACCGTGCAGGCCGCCGATGAGTTGGTGGTTTACACCTCGCGAATCGACGAGCTGATCAAGCCAGTATTCGATGCTTACACCGCCAAAACCGGGGTCAAGGTTAAGTTCATCACCGATAAAGAGGCGCCGTTGATGGCGCGCCTGAAGGCCGAGGGCGCCAATACGCCGGCCGACCTGCTGATTACCGTGGATGCCGGCAACCTCTGGCAGGCTGAGCAGATGGATATTCTTAAGCCGCTGCAGTCCGCCGTGATCGGGCAAAATATTCCGGCGCAATATCGCTCCGCCACCGGCAGCTGGACTGGCTTGTCGCTACGGGCGCGGACGATTTTCTATTCGACCGAACGGGTCAAGCCAACAGAATTGTCGACTTACGAAGCGCTGGCCGATAAAAACTGGGAAGGCCGTTTGTGCCTGCGCACCAGCAAAAAAGTCTACAACCAGTCGCTGACCGCCACCTTGATCGAAACCCACGGTGCGGTTAAAGCCGAACAAATTGTTAAGGGCTGGGTCAACAATCTGGCCACCGATGTGTTCGCCGATGACACCGCCCTGCTGCAAGCCATAGATGCCGGTCAGTGCGATGTGGGCATGGCCAACACCTACTACTACGGTCGCCTGCACCAGCAGCAGCCGAACCTGAAAGTGCAGCTGTTCTGGCCCAACCAGGCCGACCGTGGTGTGCACGTCAACCTATCGGGTGCCGGCGTGACCAAGTTCGCACCGCATGCCGTCGAGGCGCAAAAGCTGCTGGAGTGGATGACCACACCTGAGGCGCAAAACCTGTTCGCCGACATCAACCAGGAGTTCCCGGCCAATCCGGCGGTTAAACCTTCGCCGGAAGTCAGTGCCTGGGGGCCGTTTAAAGCCGACAGCGTCCC
>JAURXE010000756.1 GCA_030654635.1 Pseudomonas sp. | reverse complement strand
CCCAGGCGCTGCAAGTCCGCCAGCAGGACGAAGGGCAGCTGATAAGCGTTGTTGGACTGGGCCTCGAACTCCACGGCCGGTACTTCGGCGCTGCGCCGTTGCCCTGCTGCGGCGTCCCACCAATGCACCTGCATGGCTGGCAGGCGATAGCTGCCGGCGTGCTCGATCACATAGCTGAGGCTGTCGCGCCGCTGCCCGCCACTGACCGAACCGCGGCCATCGCTCAAGGGCTTGACCTCGGCGGGCAAGGGGTAAGCTTTGAGGCCGGAAACTGCGGCAAATTCGGCCGGGGCAATCAGCATGGCCTGGGCGCCATCGGCCTCGACCAGCAGGCGCCGGGTCAGGCTGTCGCCGACTTTCAGTGGGCTGGCGGAGCGCTCGATCTGTTGGCTAAAACGTACCTGCTGGGCCACTAGCAGATTGCCCGCTGGCGCTTCGGCACCCGCGCCGGCCGATGCCATGGCGTTAAAGCTCAAGGCCTGGCTACTGACTTGCACTGGGTCGCTGGCTTGGCCCAGCTGCAGGCTGAAGTCCAGCGCCGGGATGCTGAAATTCTGCGCCTGAATCGGGCTGATCAAATAGGTCAGGCGCAAGCCAAAGTAGGTTTCGCCGTCGCGGCTGACCGTCAGCTTGTCGGCCTGGCCAGTGGGTGGGGTAATCAGCGCGCCTGGCAGTTGCAGCTCGGCCGGCTGCGGCGCCTGGGTAAACCAGCTGCTGGTGAGCAGGTCGATTTCCAGCCGCAGGGTGCTGCCGAGCAAATAGGGCGCGGCCGGGCTCAGGCGGGTTTCTACCCGTACCTGCGGTTCAGCGGCCAGCGCCAGATGACTGAGCAGACAGAGCAGCCATAACCAGCGGCTCATGGCGACACCGCCGGCGCAGCCTGGCTGGCGGCCTGTTGTAATCTGAATTTTTGCTTGAGAAAGCCCGCCGGTGAGGTGTTGAGGTTGCGCAGCCAGAGCTCGGCGGACACCGTCTTGGGGCCATTGAGCATGACTTTTTCGCCCTTGTCGCCGGGCTTGCCTTGGTCATCGAACTGCTCTTGGTCCGGGTCTTCCTCGGGGGCTACCTGTTGGTCGGCCTCGAACTGGCGCTGCAACTCGGTCACCAGGGCTTGATTGAACTGCGCCTGAGCAAATTCAGGCTGCAAGCGCAGGGCTTGGGCGTAGGCGCTCAGGGCCTGCGGGTAGTGGTGCAGACGGGCATGGCTGTTGCCCAGATAAAAGTAGGCTGCGGCGCTGTCCAGCTTGGCGAAACTGGCCAGGGCGAGATTGAACTCGGCCGCCTTGTAGGCCGCCAGTCCCTTCCAGTAGGGGTCGTTGAAATGCGCGGCGGCGGCCGGATAGTGTTGCTGCTCGAAGGCCCAGCGACCTTGCTGGTCGGCGGTCATAAAGGCATCGACCAGCACCCCGGCTTGAGCGTTTGGCGTATGGCCGCCGAGGCCGACCGCCAGCAACAGGGCCGGTAACCAGCTGATGCTCCAGCCGCGGCGGATGCTCAGCCAGGCCAGCGGCAGCAGCAACCAGCACAGCCAGTAGCCGGCGTCCTTCCAGTGCACCTCGTTGTTGTCTGCGTTGGTGGCGGCGAAGTGTTGCTGGGCGTGCAGTTGAATCCAGTCGAGATCGTCGGCATTCAGCGTCAGGCTGCCAATCGGCGCATCGGTGGCCTTGGCCAGCTGCTCGAGGGCGTGCTGGTCGAACTCGGCCAGCAGCGGTTTGCCATCGCTGTCCAGCCGTGGCGCACCATTTGCGTTGGTGAGCAGACCGCCGTCCTGGTTGCCGACGGCGAGAATCAACAGTTGTAAATCCACTTGGGTGCTCGCCAGTAATTGGCGGAGGGCCGGCAGTTGCTGGCTGTCGGCGCCATCGCTGAACAGCACCAGGGTGCCCGGCGCTTGATCGGCTTGCAGCAGGGCAATGGCTTGCTCGGCTACGGCCAGGACATTCTTGCCGGGGCTGTCGAGCTGGTCGGTGGCCAGGGCCTGGATGAAA
>JAURXE010000754.1 GCA_030654635.1 Pseudomonas sp. | reverse complement strand
GTGCGCCCGCAAGCGCCGCAGGTGTATGGCGTGGCCGAGCTGGAGCAGGTCGAGGCGTTTCTCAATGACCTGTATACGGCCTGCGAGGCGCAGGGTTTGCCGGTGCGTACGGCGATTTCCGAATACGCCCCCGGCCAGTTGGAGCTGACTCTGGAGCATCGTTTCGACGCCTTGCAGGCGATTGACGAAGGCGTGCGTTACAAACGCTTGGTCAAGGGCGTGGCCCATAAGCACGGGTTGCAGGCATGCTTTATGGCCAAGCCTTTTGGCGATCAGGCTGGCAGCGGCATGCATATGCACGTCAGCTTGGCCGATGCCGAGGGCAATAATCTGTATGCCTCGGAAGACCCACAGGGCACACCACTGCTCAAGCATTCGATTGGCGGGATGATGAGCACCTTGCTGGATTCCCTGGCGATCTTCTGCCCGAACGCCAACTCGTTTCGCCGCTTCCAGGCCAACAGCTATGCGCCGCTGGCCAAGAGCTGGGGGGTGAATAACCGCACCGTGTCGTTCCGGGTACCCGGCGGCCCGGCCAACAGTCGGCATATCGAGCACCGCATCTGCGGCGCGGATGCCAACCCCTATTTGGCCGCGGCGGCGATCCTCGCCGGCATCCATACCGGCATCCAACAACAGCTCGATCCGGGTGTGGCCATTACCGGCAACGGCTACGCCCAAGCCAAGGAGTTTTTACCCACCGACTGGCTGACCGCCCTGCGTGCGCTGGAGCAATCGGACTGGGCCAAAGAGCAGTTCAGTACAGAGTTTCTCAAGGTATTTCTGGCGATCAAACACACCGAATACCGCGAGTTTATGGGCGAAGTCGGCGAACAAGACTGGCGCTGGTACCTGACCCACGCCTGATTGCCGGAACTTGATTGCCGGAACTAAAGCCGGCGGCGGAGGGCCAATAAAGAGAGGGCGTACTCGCCGCAGTCGTAGGCGGGGCTTAAACCCAGCCCTTGCACCACCCTCTGGTGGGCTGAAGCCCACCCTACACACCGGAGACTCAAATGACCCAACCCGTAGTGCTAATTACCGGTGCCGCCGGTGGTCTTGGTAGCGCGCTGGCCCGGCGCTTTGCCGCCGGTGGTTGGCGCGTGGCTGCCAGCGATATCAACAGCGACGGTCTGCATGCATTGGCCAATAGTCTGCCGCTGGCCGCCTGCGAGACCATCGACCTGCGCCGCCCCGCCAACTGCATAGAGTTGCTCAGCCGCGTACTGGCCAGCACCGGTCGCCTGGATGCACTGGTGAACGCCGCCGGGGTATGGCGCGAAGGGCCGGTGGAGTCCTGCAGCGAGGCCGATTTCGATCTGGTGATGGAC
>JAURXE010000741.1 GCA_030654635.1 Pseudomonas sp. | reverse complement strand
CACCATCGAGTTTTTCCGCCTGGCCAAATCGGTCACCGGCGCCAACAGCACCGACCAGAAGCTCAGCAACTTCGGTAACTTCGAACAACTGCTCAAGCTCGGCGCCAGCGACCAGGAGCCGGACGCCAACGACGCGCACATCGTCAATATCGTCGACTGGCTGTTCCAGTACGCCTTCCAGCAGCGGGCCAGCGACATCCATATCGAACCGCGCCGCGAGCAAGGCACGGTGCGTTTTCGCATCGACGGCGTGCTGCACAACGTCTATCAATTCCCGCCGCAAGTGACCATGGCCATCGTCAGCCGGCTGAAATCCCTGGGCCGGATGAACATCGCCGAGAAGCGCAAACCGCAAGACGGCCGGGTCAAGACCAAGATCCCCGATGGCGGTGAAGTAGAGCTGCGCCTGTCGACCCTGCCGACCGCCTTCGGCGAGAAGATGGTGATGCGGATCTTCGACCCGGAAGTGTTACTGAAAAGCTTCGACCAGCTGGGCTTCTCACCCGACGACCTGCGCCGCTGGCAGCACATGACCGGGCAACCGAACGGCATCATCCTAGTCACCGGCCCGACCGGCTCGGGCAAAACCACCACCCTGTACACCACGCTGAAACACCTGGCCACCAGCGAGGTGAACCTGTGCACCATCGAAGACCCGATCGAGATGGTGGAGCCGGCGTTTAACCAGATGCAGGTGCAGAGCAATATCGACCTGACCTTCGCCAGCGGCGTGCGCGCCCTGATGCGCCAAGACCCGGACATCATCATGATCGGCGAAATCCGCGATCTGGAGACCGCCGAGATGGCCATCCAGGCGGCGCTGACCGGCCACCTAGTGCTGTCCACCCTACACACCAACGATGCGCCGAGCGCCATCACCCGCCTGCTGGAACTCGGCGTGCCGCATTACCTGCTCAAGGCCACCCTGCTCGGGGTCATGGCCCAGCGCCTGGTGCGCACCCTCTGCCCGCACTGCAAGGCGCCGATTGAGCTGGCGGAAGACGACTGGCAGAGCCTGACCAAACCCTGGAACGCGCCGCTGCCGACTGGCGCACACAAGGCCGTGGGTTGCCTGGAGTGCCGCGACACCGGCTACCGTGGCCGCGCCGGGGTCTATGAAATCATGTTGCTGAATGACGGCATCAAGACCCTGCTGAGTGCCGACACCGACCTGGTCGCCTTGCGCCGCCAGGCCTTCAAGGAAGGTATGCGCAGCCTGCGCCTGTCCGGCGCGCAAAAAGTCGCCGCCGGCCTGACCACCATCGAAGAAGTGCTGCGTGTGACCCCGCAAAGCGAGCAGAAGTAAGCTCGCCCCGCAGGCCGCTCGCAGCGTGGGCCTTGGCCCGCGCCGACTAAGGTAAGCAAAGGTAACAAGGCCATTGCCCATCGCCTGAAGCTGTTTACACTCAGTCCAGAACCTAACTAAACATTCTGTTTAGTTAATCCCTCCCCCAGCAATACAAGGAATCGTTATGCAAGTTGGCAGTGTCATGTTGCTCTTCGTCGGTCTCGCAGTGGCCATTCTGTTCATGGGTTTCAAGGTCGTGCCACAAGGCTACGAGTGGACGGTGGAGCGCTTCGGCCGCTACACCAACACCTTGAAACCGGGCCTGAACATCATCGTGCCGGTGATGGACCGCATCGGCCGCAAGCTCAACGTGATGGAAAGCGTGCTGGATATTCCACCCCAGGAAGTGATCACCGCCGACAACGCCACGGTGCAGATCGACGCCATCTGCTTCTTCCAGATCATCAATTCGGCCCAGGCGGCCTATGAGGTGAATAACCTCGAGCACGCCATCCGCAACCTGGTGATGACCAATATCCGTACCGTGCTCGGCTCCATGGAACTGGACGCGATGCTCGGCCAACGCGATGCGATCAACGAAAAACTGCTGAAAACCGTCGACGAAGCCACCGCGCCCTGGGGCATCAAGATCACCCGCATCGAGATCAAAGACATCAGCCCACCCGCCGATTTGATGGCCGCCATGTCCGGGCAGATGAAAGCCGAGCGGATCAAGCGTGCACAGATTCTCGAAGCCGAAGGCCTGCGCGCTGCGGCGATTCTGACTGCCGAAGGCAAGAAGCAGGGGCAGATTCTCGAAGCCGAAGGCGAGCGCCAGGCCGCCTTCCTGCAAGCCGAAGCCCGTGAACGGGCGGCCGCCGCCGAAGCTGAGGCGACCCGCATGGTCTCCGACGCCATCGCCGCCGGTAACGTGCAGGCGGTCAACTACTTCGTCGCGCAGAAGTACATCGACGCGCTCGGCAAGCTGGCCAGCGCCAACAACAGCAAGGTGATCCTGATGCCGCTGGAAGCCAGCCAGATGATCGGCTCGATCGGCGGCATCGGCGAAATCGTCAAAGCCACCTTTGGCGACAAGAAGGCCTAAGCGCTATGTGGGACTATTTGCAAAACCTGTCCTTCTGGGACTGGCTGGCCTTCGGCAGTGTGCTGCTGATTCTCGAAGTGTTCGGCGTCGGCGGCTATCTGCTCTGGACCGGCCTGGCGGCGGCGATTGTTGGCGCCTTGCTGTACCTGTTCCCCGAGCTGCCCTGGGCCTGGCAGCTGTTGCTGTTCGGCTGCCTGTCGATCCTCACCGCAGTGTTCTGGTGGCGGCGCCAGCGCGCCGCGGCCAAGCCATCCGACCAACCGGGCCTGAACCAGCGCGGCAGCGAGCTGCAGGGCCGGCAGTTCGTGCTGCACGAAGCCATAGTCGGCGGGCGCGGCAAGATCAAGGCCGGCGACAGCCTGTGGCTGGTGACCGGCCCCGACTTGCCAGCGGGCGCGCAGATCAAGGTGGTCGGTCAAGACGGCGTGCTGCTCAAGGTGGAACTGGCCGACTGACAGCCACAGGCGCCCCATCCGTCACTCGGATTAGCGATCCGCCGCCCGGATTGGCGCCTGCGACACTCGACTTTGGCACGCCTGTACCACATTCTTGCGCTTGGCAAATGTCCGCCCACCAGTAGAGGCAGCCCATGCAGCACGAAATCCTGGCACCGCTCCCGCTTCTGCAGGCCAACGGCACCCTGACCGAGCCCGGTTGGGCCCGTCATCCCTACTGGCAATACCAGCGCCAGGCGGTCGCCGCGAGCAGCTGGCGAATCAAGGAGTGGGACTACTACGCGGTGGTCTCCCCCGAACAGTTCGCCATCTGCCTGACCGCCAGCAACCTCGGTTATGCCGGGCTGTATGCGATCTGCCTGGTCGACCTGGCGCAAGGCCGCAGCTGGCAGATCGATACCCTGCAACCGTTGCCGCTGGCCCGCCATGCCTTACCGGAAACCGCCGAGAGTGGCGAGATTCACTTCAGCGACGCAAAACTGAGCCTGCAGATCCAGCGCATCGACGGCGAACACCGCCTGCATTTCGCCAGCGCGCAGTTCCAGGGCCCGCACGGCCGCGGCATCGAAGGCGAGCTGACCTTGCGCCTGCCGGCGCGGCACGAGTCGATGAACATCGCCACCTCCTGGCCCGAGCAGCGCCGAGCCTTCTACTACAACACCAAGCTCAACTGCCTGCAGGCCAGCGGCCGGTTCAGCCAGGCCGGCAAGCATTACCACCTCAGCCCGGTGCGCGACCTCGGCGTGCTCGTCTGGGGACGTGGCGTATGGACCTACAACAACACCTGGTTCTGGGCCTCGGCCTCCGGCTATGTCGACGGCGAGCCCTTCGGCCTCAACCTCGGTTACGGTTTCAGCGACCGCAGCCCGGCCAGCGAAAACCTGCTGCTGTTCCGCGGCGTGGCGCACAAGCTG
>JAURXE010000722.1 GCA_030654635.1 Pseudomonas sp. | reverse complement strand
ACTACGTCAAGGTTGTGCGTTTGGTGCCGGCTGGCCCTGCCGACAAGAGCAAGCAAATCGTTCCGGCGGACAAGATTGTCGGCGTTGCCCAGGGCAATGCCGAGATGGTCGATGTGATCGGCTGGCGCTTGGATGAAGTGGTCAAACTGATCCGTGGGCCAAAAGGTTCAGTAGTGCGCCTGGACGTTATTCCTGCCAGCAACGCGCCGAGCGATCAAACCACCAAGGTGGTGGCCATCACCCGTGAAGCGGTGAAACTGGAAGAGCAAGCGGCAAAAAAATCCGTGCTGAAACTGAAGCACGAAGGCCGCGATTACAAACTAGGGGTGATTGAACTACCCGCCTTCTACCTGGACTTTAAAGCCTTCCGCGCCGGTGACCCGGAGTACACCAGCACCACCCGTGACGTGAAACGCCTGCTAACCGAACTGCAAGAAGAGAAAGTCGACGGCGTGGTGCTCGACCTGCGTAACAACGGCGGCGGCTCGCTGCAAGAAGCCACCGAACTGACCGGCCTGTTTATCGACCAAGGCCCGACTGTGCTGGTGCGCAACAGCGACGGTCGAGTCGATGTACTGGCCGATGAAAACCCCGGCATCTTCTACAGCGGACCGCTGGCGGTGCTGGTCAACCGGCTCTCGGCCTCGGCCTCGGAAATTTTTGCTGGTGCCATGCAGGACTACCACCGGGCGCTAATTATCGGCGGGCAAACCTTCGGCAAAGGCACGGTACAAACCATTCAACCACTCAATCATGGTGAGCTGAAACTGACTCTGGCCAAGTTCTATCGCGTCTCCGGGCAAAGCACCCAGCATCAAGGCGTGCTGCCGGATATCGAATACCCGGCCATTGTCGACACCAAGCAAATTGGCGAGAGCGCCCTACCCGCCGCCATGCCGTGGGACAGCATCCGCCCGGCAATCAAGCCCGAGGTGAATCCGTTCAAGCCGTTCCTGGCCGAGCTCAAAACCCGTCACGAAGCCCGCACCGCCAAAGCCCCAGACTTTGTCTTCACCCGTGACAGCCTGGCGTTGGCGCAACAGTTAATGCATGAAACCACCGTCAGCCTCAACGAAACCACCCGCCGCGCGCAGCATGCCGACATCGAGGGCAAGCAACTGGTGATGGAAAACACCCGGCGTAAAGCTAAAGGTGAGGAGCAATTGAAGGAGCTGAAAAAAGTCGACGAAGACGCAGCACCGGTAGAAGAGCCCAAGACCAAACCCGAGGATGATGCCTACCTCAGCGAAACCGGGCTGATTCTGCTCGACTACCTGGGTTTGCGCCCGGCGGTCGCCAAGCAGTAAGCGTCAGTCATCAGATCGTCACGAAACTGTCGTGAAATACAAAGGCCGGTAGCGATACCGGCCTTTTTTTGTGTTTCATCGCCGCGAGACCATCATGACCACCATCGAACAGTTGAGCGCCTTGACCCAGATCCTTGCTCAACGCAATTTGCACACGCTGTTCCAACCTATTATCTCGCTGTCCGAGCGGCGCATTCTGGGCTACGAAGCCCTGACTCGCGGCCCCTCAAACAGCCCCCTGCACTCGCCCGTCCCGCTGTTTGCGGTGGCCCGGCAAAACGCTCGACTGAGCGAGCTGGAAGTGGCTAGCCGGCAAAGCGCCTGCCGGCGTTTCAGCGAACTGCAACTGCCCGGCATGTTGTTTTTAAATATCTCCCCCGAAACCTTGCTCGAACCCGAGCACCAGCCTGGACGCACCCTGCAACTGCTGCAAACCTACGGCATAGCGCCAAGTCAGGTGGTGATTGAACTCACCGAGCAAGCACCCATCGAAGACTTCAGCCTGCTGCACACGGCACTGCATCACTACCGCTCGATGGGCTTTTCAATTGCCTTGGACGACCTGGGCGCTGGTTATTCAAGTTTGCGTTTATGGTCAGAGCTGCGCCCTGACTACGTCAAAATTGACCGGCACTTTATCGACGGTATTCACCTCGATCCGGTCAAACGCGAGTTCGTCGGCTCCATCCTGAAAATGGCCAGCGCTTCACGGGCCCAGGTGATTGCCGAAGGCATCGAGTTGCCCGAAGAGTTGGCGGTGCTCGCCGACATGGGCGTCGACTTGCTGCAAGGCTATTTATTTAGCCGCCCGCTGGATCAACCTAGCAGCGACATTCACGCCCTGCTGCCCAAGCTTGATACCAGCGCCGCGCAGTTAACCGAGGACGCCTGCGACCTCAGCGCCCTGTTGAACCGGCAGGTGGCCGTCAATGACGATGCGCTGATTGCCCAAGTGCTTGAGCTGTTTCGCGCGCAAGCCAACTTGAACTCATTGGCGGTACTCAATGAGCAGCAGCAACCGATTGGCATAGTTCACCGCAACTCACTGGCCAGTGCCTTGCTAAAGCCCTTTGCCACCGACCTGTTTGCCCGCAAACCGATCAGCCGGCTGATGAGTGATGATTTTTTAGTGGTTGAGCAGAATCAATCGCTGCAGCAAGTCAGCCGACTCCTGACCAGTCGCGCCCGGCAACGCATTGAGGAAGATTTCATCATCACCCAAGACGGCGTGTACCTGGGGCTGGGTCGGGTCATCGACGTACTGAAACTGATCACCGAATTGAAAATCCAGCAAGCCCGCTACGCCAATCCACTGACCCTGCTGCCCGGCAATGTGCCGATCCAGCAATGCCTCACGCGCCTGTTGCAACAGGCACGCGAAGCGATGATTTGCTACGTCGACATCGATAACTTCAAGCCTTTCAACGACATCTACGGTTATGGCAAAGGCGACGAGGTGCTGCTCTGTTTGGCGCAGTGTTTAAGTGCGCGGATAGACCCAAGCTGCGATTTTGTCGGGCACATTGGCGGTGATGACTTTCTGCTAGTGCTGGGTTCCGAGGACTGGCGCAAACGCCTCAATTGCCTGCAAGAAGACTTTCAGAGCCAGTGCCGGCGCTTCTATCGCCCCGAACACCTGCAAGCGGGCGGTTTTAGCAGCCATAACCGGCAAGGCCAGCAGCAGGACTTCCCGCTGTTGTCGTTGTCGCTGGGAGTAGTGCATTTACGCCCAGAGGCCTGTGCGCATTTAGATGCCAGCCAACTGGCGGAGCTGGCCTCCCAAGCCAAGCATCACGCCAAAGCGGTGCCGGGCTACAGCTTGCATATTTTGGACACCCAAACGGTGCTGGATCAAAGTCCCAATTCGGTCGCCCGCGCCTCGTAGAGGGCCGCCTGCTGCGGATCAGCCGCCAGGCCAACGCCGCCTTGCGCGTATAACCCAGCCAAGCGCCGCGCCGCCAACGGATGGCCCACTGTCGCGGCCTTCACCCACCAAGCCGCAGCAACACCGGCATCGGCGCTCTGCTGAAGATCGCCGGCCAAGCTGACCACGCCCAACTGATACGCGGCCTTGCCGTCCCCGGCCGTTGCGGCCAGTCGCAATAAACGCAAACCCTCTTGCCGCGCGCTAAGGCCCTGACCGCGAAACAGCAGCAAATGGCCATAAAAGCTTTGCACCTCGGCATCACCACGCGCTGCCATGCGCGCAAACTGCCCCTGCATCCAATCCCAGGCGCGCGGCTGCTTAACCAGCCAAGCCCAATGAAACAAGCGCCGCGCCACTATATAGCCCACACGTGCACGTACAGAGCCAAACATCTACAACTCCTCGGGGTAGCTGAACTCGAATACCCGCGCCACTTCAGCCGCATGCCATGAGGCTGCAGCAACTCCATCCGCCGGGCCGCTGAAGCGCTCAAGCAAACTCACACACTCAAAGAAACCGGTACGCGGCAAGCGGCTAGCACCCTGACTGATCACAAGCGCACTGCGCAGTGGTCTGTCCGCCCGCGCATCCAAGCCAGCCAGATGTTCAAGGGCGGCGGCCAGCGTCTGCATGGCCGGCGTGGGCAATTGCAAACGCTCAATCAGCGCACGATAGGTCAGCAGATGGCGTTGGCGCTGGGCACTGGCCAACTCCTGCAACAACGCCTGCCAATGCTGACGACTGATGCTGACGCTCACGATGGCGTGCTCCAGCCAGCAATCCCTAGGGCGCGCGCCAGTGGTCGCAAGATCGGCTCGCCGGCCTCGCGCTGACCGTTTTCGATTTGCTCAAGGTAATGTGGACTGATGCCCACCGAGCGCGCGAGTTGCTCGAGTGAAAGGTTTAAACCTTCACGCAATGCACGCATTTGACTGAGTTCGGCGCGTTGCGCTGGCGCCGTAGCTGCGGCGCTTGGCGGCGCAGTTTTGCTGCTCAAGCCAGCGGCTTTTAACAGGGCTTGGTATTGCGCCCAAGGCAGAACCGCATATTCAGGCTCACCTTCTCGGCTGATTACTTGCACATTCATTTTAAGACTCCATGGAAAGCAGTGCTGACAGCGTCAGCACTCTCCTTGTCAGTCGTCATCTTAACAGGAGCAATGCAGCCAGTGGCGGGCAACTACGCGCCAAACAATGCTGCAATTAGCTCAGTTTAGCCGCCCAATACCCAACGGTAACAACTCGAATAGCCAGCCATTTTCTGCATAAACAGCTGGAACCTGCGTGCTAACCGGGCTGTTTGCGGTTACCCACAAAAGCTGTGGATAACCTTGTGGATGGATTTGTTCGAGAAGCGCCAAAGGCCCATGCCACTGGGCCCGAAGATAGATCGAACATTTTTTAGACAGAATAAAAAAATCAACAAAATCAATAAGTTAAAAAACCAAAGAAATCAAGCCAGGGTTTTGACAGAAACTCTGCAGACCGCCCCAACGATTGTGCATAAGCGTAACACTCGCTCCTTCTGAAACCGGGCAAGCACAACGCTGTCAAGACAAAATCCACCTTTCTAACCGCCACAACGCACAACGCCCCGCAAAGGCGGGGCGTTGTGTTGTCAGCAAAAACCTTACTTGGCAGCTTGTGCCGCTGGGTCTTTGATCGAGAGCAATTCCAGGTCAAATACCAGCACCGAGTTGGCTGGGATTTCTGGGCTTGGGCTTTGTGCGCCGTAAGCCAGCTCGCTAGGAATGTACAACTTAACTTTCTCGCCAACGTGCATCAGTTGCAGAGCTTCAACCCAACCTGGGATCACACCGCTAACTGGCAAATCAATCGGGCTGCCGCGCTTGATGGAGCTGTCGAACACTTTGCCATCAGTCAAAGTGCCTTCGTAGTGAACGCTCACCACGTCAGTGGCTTTTGGCTGTGCGCCTTCGGCCTTGGTCACGATTTCATACTGCAGGCCGGAAGTGGTGGTGATCACGCCTTCACGCTTGGCGTTGTCTTCGAGGAACTTCTTGCCAGCCTTGCCGGCTTCTTCGTTCATAGCAGTCACGCGCGCTTCGGCACGTTTTTGCAAAGCGGCGAAGGCCTCAACCAGCTCTTCGTCTTTCAGTTTTTGCTCTTTCTTGCCGATGGCGTCTTCGATGCCCTGGGCAACAGCTTTGGAATCCAGATCATCCATGCCTTCCTGAGCCAGGCTTTTGCCCATGTTCAGGCCGATGCCGTAAGAGGCCTTCTGCGCAGGGGTAGTCAGCTCAACTTTAGTCTGCGAGTCGCAGCCTGCGAGAACTAGACCTAACAGAGCTACCGTCGCTAATTGTTTCATGTGGATTCCTTGTTCGTACGCTAGATGGGCAAAGCAAATTGAAGGCGCGAGCTTAACAGGCGACCTTTATCACTGGCTACCGGCGATCAGAACGAAAAAATGCCGAATAGTTCAGAGACTTAGAATTTTTTAAGATTTTTTTACGATTATTTTTTTGTTGCGAATTTATACGGTGTAACGAGGTAAAGCGGAGTTGAAGCGAGGATAAAAAATGGCGCAGCGGACGGGACTCGAACCCGCGACCCCCGGCGTGACAGGCCGGTATTCTAACCGACTGAACTACCGCTGCGCGTAACACCAAAAGTAATGGTGGGTGATGACGGGATCGAACCGCCGACCCGCTGCTTGTAAGGCAGCTGCTCTCCCAGCTGAGCTAATCACCCTTCACTTTCGAAGTGCGCGCATTCTAGGCTGCATATTTAGTTCTGGCAAGCCTTAAGTTAAAAAATTTAATCGATGCAGCAAAGACTTAGCGCGCTATTAGCCAACGACGGTCGAGGAGGGAATAATGCGCGCCTAGCATTAATCGCTTTGCACTAAATGGAGATGCACCCGTCATGTGGTTTCGTAACCTGCTCGTCTATCGCCTCACCCAAGATCTGCCCTTCGATGCGCAAGCACTGGAAACTGCACTGGCCGCCAAGCCTGCCCGCCCCTGCGCCAGCCAAGAACTGAGTACTTATGGCTTTATCGCCCCGTTCGGCAAAGGTGAAGACGCGCCCCTCGTTCACGTCAGCCAGGACTTCATGCTGATTGCCGCCCGTAAAGAAGACCGCATCCTGCCCGGCAGCGTGGTGCGCGATGCATTAAAGGAGAAGGTCGAGGAGATCGAAGCCGAACAAATGCGCAAGGTCTATAAGAAAGAGCGCGACCAGCTTAAAGACGAGATCATTCAGGCCTTCTTGCCGCGCGCCTTTATCCGCCGCTCGGCTACCTTCGCCGCCATAGCACCGAAACTCGGTCTGATCCTGGTTAATGCCGCGAGCCCCAAGCGCGCCGAAGACCTGCTTTCGACCCTGCGCGAAGCCATCGGCTCGCTGCCGGTGCGGCCATTGACCGTCAAAGTCGCACCGACCGCGACCCTGACCGAATGGGTCAAAACCCAGAAGGCCGCCGACCACTTTACCGTGCTCGACGAATGCGAGCTGCGCGACACCCAGGAAGACGGCGGCATCATTCGCTGCAAACGCCAGGACCTGACCAGCGAAGAGATTCAGTTGCACCTCAGCGCCGGCAAGCAGGTCACCCAATTGTCGCTGGCCTGGCAGGACAAACTGTCTTTTGTGCTGGACGACAAGACCATCATCAAGCGCCTGCGCTTCGAAGACCTGCTACAAGACCAAGCCGAGCAAGATGGCGGCGACGATGCACTGGGCCAGCAGGACGCCAGCTTCACCCTGATGATGCTGACCTTCGGCGAGTTCTTGCCGCAGCTGTTCGAAGCCCTCGGCGGCGAAGAGATCCCTCAAGGGATTTAAGCCCGCCACAGGCGCGACTGGTCCGAGTCGCGCCTGCTTATATAACTAACCCCTGAAAAACCCCGATACAGAGCAACACTGCGCATTCGCCCGCGCAGCTTGCCCTGCGCCCGTATACGTGCAAAATAACGCACAGAGCAAGGACGACCTTGCCAGTCTTTACCAAATCATCCGGGGACGGCCCCAGCCTTAATGCTGTACTGGAGGTCATCATGGCTTGGATAATTCTGTTTTTCGCTGGTCTGTTTGAAGTCTGCTGGGCCGTCGGCCTGAACTACTCCGAAGGCTTTACTCGCCAGTTACCTACCGCCCTGACAGTCGCAGCAATGCTGATCAGCCTGGGCTTACTGGGGCTGGCGATGAAGGAGCTACCGCTGGGTACAGCCTATGCGATCTGGACCGGGATTGGCGCGGTGTGCACGGTGATC
>JAURXE010000716.1 GCA_030654635.1 Pseudomonas sp. | reverse complement strand
CCGGCGCCGTTGACGCCGACCACCAGAATCACGAAAGGCTTTTTCGACGGCTCAATCACCAGCGGTTTGGCCACCGGCCGCAGCATGGCCGCCAGTTCTTCCTGCAGGGCTTGATAGAGCGCGCCGCTGTCGGTCAATTGTTTACGGGCAACCTTCTGGGTCAGGCTCTGGATAATCGCTGTGGTGGCCTCGACGCCGACGTCGGCGGTGAGTAGCCGGGTTTCCAGCTCTTCGAGCAAATCGTCGTCGATGGCTTTTTTGCCCAGAAACAGGCTGGCCATGCCTTCGCCAATGCTGGCGCTGGTTTTCGACAGGCCTTGCTTGAGGCGATCGAGAAAACCGGCCTTGTTCTCGGCCGCTTTAGCTTCAACCACCACAACAGGCGCAACCGGTAGCGGCTCAGGCACTACCGGCAATTCGACCAGCGGCGCTACATCGAGATGGGCGTGCAGCACTTCGCTGCCGGCATTGAAGCGAAAACGTGAGGCACGAGGCGCGGAAACCGGTTCGGCGCTCGACAGCTCAGCCGCAGCGTTAACTGGTGGCGTAACCGACTCGGCCGGCGAAAACTGAACCGGAGCCTGAACGGCCGCAGACGGTAAATCTGCTACCGATGCAGGAGTCGGCTCTAGCGGCGTTGCCGAAGTGATCGGCATGCTGATGGCGCTAACGACCGGTTCAACAACGGCTGCCGGCGTTGCCGCTAACGGCTCAGCCACCACCTCGGGCAATGCCACGGGCTCAAGCGCTACCGACGCAATTACCGGGGCCGGCGCGACGGCAGGCAACACCATCGGCGCTGGGCTGGCGCTTAGGCCGGCTTCTGCAGGAGCAACGAACAGCGGTTCAAGCGGCACAGCCACGGGAGCAACAACTGGCTCGGGTACCGGTTCGGCTACCGGCGCTTGCGGTTTTTTGCGTAGCCAGCCGAACAGGTCTTTTTTCTCGGCGGGTTTCTCAACCGCAGCAGGCGCGGCGGGTGCGGGGGTCTTCTTGTCGTCGTTGGAACCAAACATGGAGAGCGGATCTCTCAAAGAGGCAATAGGGCAAAGGGGCCTAAAAAACGCGCGGGCACAGAGCAAACAATTGCCAAAAAACTGCACCCGGGGTTTTAGCCGACTTAACAGTCGTGGCCGCCAGTAAAACGGATGCGTATCCTAGCACCTCCTCGCCTGCCGCGGCTAAGACCAAGCGGGCCGTCTAATAGGTCAAATATTTCGATGAAGCCGCTAATCCACAATGCCGCCGGCCTGCTCTTGACGGCGCTGCTGCTGGCCAATGCCAGCCTACCCGCACTGGCCGCCGACGCGCACGCGCAAGCCACCCATGAGTACAAACTGACTAACGGCCTGAAACTGATAGTGCGCGAAGACCATCGCGCCCCGGTGGTGGTGTCCCAGCTTTGGTACAAGGTTGGCTCCAGCTACGAGACGCCCGGCAAGACCGGCCTGTCCCATGCCCTCGAACATATGATGTTCAAGGGCAGCGCCAAGCTTGGTCCTGGCGAGTCTTCACGGGTACTGCGGGAACTGGGCGCCGAAGAAAACGCCTTTACCAGCGACGATTACACCGCCTACTACCAAGTGCTGGCCCGCGACCGCCTGAGCGTGGCCTTCGAACTGGAAGCCGACCGCTTGGCCAGCCTGCGCTTGCCGCCGGAGGAGTTCGCCCGCGAAATCGAGGTGATTAAAGAAGAGCGGCGCCTGCGCACCGATGACAATCCCTCCGCCAAAGCCTTCGAGCGCTTTCAAGCCCTGGCTTTCCCGGCCAGCGGTTATCACACGCCGACCATCGGCTGGATGGCCGACCTCGAACGGATGACCGTGCAAGAGCTGCGCGCCTGGTACGAGGCTTGGTATGTGCCGAACAACGCCACCCTGGTGGTGGTCGGCGACGTCAACCCAGAAGAGGTACACCAACTGGCTCTGCGCTACTTCGGCAAGATCCCGGCGCGGCCGACACCGCTGGCGCAAATCCCGCTGGAGCTGAGCAAACCCGGCGAACGCCTGCTCACCCTGCACCTGAAAACCCAATTACCCAGCCTGATGATGGGCTTCAACGTGCCAAGCGTCGCCACCAGCAAGAAGCCCCGCGAGGTGCAGGCCCTCCGCCTGGCCGGCGCACTGCTGGATGGCGGCTACAGCGCGCGCCTGGCAACCCGCCTGGAGCGCGGCGAAGAGCTGGTCTCTGGTGCCTCGTCTAGCTACGACGCCTACACCCGCGGCGACAGCCTGTTTATGCTTAGCGCCACACCGAATGTGCAAAAAGGCAAAACCATAGCGCAAGCCGAAGCCGGCCTGTGGCGCGAGCTGGATGACCTGAAAACCCACTTGGCCAGCGCCGAAGAACTGGCCCGGGTACGCGCCCAGGTAATTGCCGGTCTGGTCTATGAGCGCGACTCGATCACCAGCCAAGCCACCGCCATCGGCCAATTGGAAACCGTCGGCCTGTCCTGGCAGTTGATGGACGCCGAGCTGGCCGAACTGAGCGCCGTCACCCCTGCCGATGTCCAGCAAGCCGCCCGCGACTACTTCACCCATGAGCGCCTGAGCGTTGTCCATATCCTGCCGCAGGAGCGCAGCCATGAGTAAGTCCCGCAGCCGCCGCATTAAAATCGCCCTATTCGGCCTGGCCCTACCCATCTCCCTGGGTCTATTGGTGGTCGCCAGCAACGCCGCAAAAATCAACGCGCCGCCTGCCACTCCGGTATTGGAGTCACTGGCCGCCCTCGACGGCCAGGCGCCCGCCCGGCGCAGCCTGAACATCCAAACCTGGCAAACCGCCGAAGGCGCCAAGGTGCTGTTTGTAGCGGCGCCCCAGTTGCCAATGTTCGACCTGCGCCTGACCTTTGCCGCCGGCAGCAGCCAAGACGCAGACGTGCCGGGCCTGGCCATGCTCACTAACGCCATGCTCAATGAAGGCATTGCAGGCAAAGACGTCGGCGCTATCGCCGAAGGCTTCGAGGGCCTGGGCGCCAACTTCGGTAACGGCGCCTACCGCGACATGGCTGTCGCCAGCCTGCGCAGCCTGAGCCAGCCGGACTTACGCGAGCCAGCCCTCAAGCTGTTCACTGAGGTGATAGGCGCACCGACCTTCCCGGCCGATTCGCTGGCGCGGATCAAAAACCAGCTGCTTTCCAGCTTTGAACAGCAAAAACAAAACCCCGGCAAGCTGGCCAGTCTGGCGCTGTTCGACCAGCTCTACGGTCAGCACCCCTATGCCCACCAGAGCGAGGGCAATGCGCAGTCAATCCCGCGCATCAGCCGCGCTCAGATGCAGGCCTTTCATGCCAAGGCTTACAGCGCCAACAACGTGGTGATTGCACTGGTCGGCGACCTCGATCGCGCCCAAGCCGAAGCCATCGCCAACCGAGTTTCGGCCGCCCTGCCCAAAGGCCCGGCGCTGAGTAAGAGCCCGTCACCGGCCACTCCGGCGCCCGGCCACCAGCACATTGAGTTTGCCTCCAAGCAGACCCATTTGCTGCTGGCCCAGCTCGGCATCGACCGCCAGGAGCCCGACTACGCAGCCCTGTATCTGGGCAACCAGATCCTCGGCGGCGGTGGTTTCGGCACTCGCTTGATGGAAGAGGTGCGTGAGAAGCGCGGCCTGACCTACGGCGTGTATTCCGGTTTCAGCGCCATGCAGGCCCGTGGGCCGTTTATGATCAACCTGCAAACCCGCGCCGAACTCAGCGAAGGCACGCTGAAACTGGTGCAGCAGATTCTGCGCGACTACCTGCGCGATGGCCCGACCCAGAAGGAACTGGACGACGCCAAGCGTGAATTGGCCGGCAGCTTCCCGCTGTCCACCGCCAGCAACGCCGATATAGTCGGCCAGCTCGGC
>JAURXE010000714.1 GCA_030654635.1 Pseudomonas sp. | reverse complement strand
AGGGGCGGATTTATCCGCGATAGGGCCCCGGAACGCGGCGCAAGGCTGGAGCCTAGCGTTCTGATTGCGGCTAAAGCCGCTCCTACAAAGTACCGCCGCGAACGGTTAGGGTTTGCGCCCCACCAGTACCGCGCGGGTCGGCGCCGGCAGGCCTTCGGCGGTGAGGCTCGGATCGTTGGGGTCGAGAAAATCCCCCAGCGATTGATAGCGCATCCAGTCGGTGGAGCGTTGTTCCTCCAGGCTGGTGACGCTGACATCCACGCAGCGCACATCGACAAAGCCGGCGCGTCTTAGCCACAGCTCCAGCGCCGGCACCGAGGGCAGGAACCAGACGTTGCGCATCTGCGCGTAGCGGTCTTCCGGCACCAGCACCTGCTGGGCATCGCCTGCTACCACCAGGGTTTCCAACACCAATTCGCCGCCTTTTTTCAGGCAGTCTTTCAACGCCAACAGGTGGTCGATGGGTGAGCGACGGTGATAGAGCACGCCCATGGAAAACACCGTGTCGAAGCCTTCCAGTTGCTCGGGTAGGTCCTCCAGGGCGAATGGCAGGTGCCAGGCGGGCAGGTCTGGCAGGTAACGCTGCATGGCTTGGAACTGGCAGAAGAACAGCCAGTTGGGGTCGATGCCGATCACGCTTTCGGCGCCGGCACCGAGCATTCGCCACTGGTAATAGCCGTTGCCGCAGCCGACATCCAGCACCCGCTTGCCGCGCAGGTCCAAGTGCGGGGCGACTCTGTCCCACTTCCAGTCCGAGCGCCATTCGGTGTCGACATGCACGCCAAACAGGTTGAACGGCCCCTTGCGCCAGGGCGACAGGCCGAACAGCGCATCGCGCACCTGTTGGCGGGTGGCGGCATCGCACTCATTGTCCAGGGTGAAGCTGTTGAGTAGGTCAACCTGGCTTGGCAGCATCACCGGCAGGGCGTCCAGCGCCGCTTGCCAGCGACCCAGGTCGCCGTGGCCGACGGCCATCTTGGCGTCGAGTTGCTGTTGCAAGTCGTCCGCCCAGTTTTCCAGCGGCGAGCCTTTGAGGCGTTGAATCAGGGGACTGAGATCGATCATGCAAAGCCTGTGTTAAATGAGGTAGACGCAAAAAAACCAACGCCGCATAGCGTGCGAAGCCCGCAGTGGCTTTTCAATGGCCGGTTAGGGCAGGGCAATCAATGAGGCAAAATTCAGGCACTGGAACCACACCACCACCTGGCTGAAGCCGGCGGCCAGCAGGCGCTCGCGGTGCTCTTCCAAACTGTCGGGGAGCATGACCTTTTCCAGAGCGCTGCGTTTCTGCGCGATTTCCAGCTCGCTGTAACCGTTGGCGCGTTTGAAGGCGATATGCAGGTCGGTGAGCAATGCGTGTTCGGCCGGGTCATTGAAACGCAGCTTCTCCGAGAGGATCAGCGCGCCTCCCGGCAGCAAGGCCTGATGG
>JAURXE010000694.1 GCA_030654635.1 Pseudomonas sp. | reverse complement strand
AACCCACAAAAAAGGCCCTGATAAAAATATCAGGGCCATTTTTGTGTCCGGCAATTAACGGTTATTCAGTTGCTGCTGCAGGTTTTGCACTTGGCTTTGCAAGGTACTGACGTTGCGCGTGACCTGGCCGCGAAAGGCGTCAAATTCGGCCGTATTGCTTTGTGGCTGCTGACGGTTATCCAGCTCGCTACGCAGCACCAGTAAATCCTGCTCTAGGCGTGCAACGGCCTGATTGGGATCGCCTTGTTTCCTCAAGTCATCAAAGTCAGCCGCCAGGCTTTTGAGCCGGGCATCGAGCTTGCCTTGCTCGGCCATTGCAGCTTTTAGGCCCGCCTGCTCGGCTCCCAAGCCTTTGAGCTTGCTATCCAGCTGGGTGGCGCCATCGGCCTGCAGTTTTAACTCGCCACTTAACTGCTCCAGGCGCTTGGTTTGGCTGCCCTGCTGAGTGCTAGCGGTTTGTTGTTGCTTGCTCAGCTCCGTCAGTTTGCTTTCAAGCTGCTTGACCCGCAGTTTCAACGCCTGATTTTCACCGGTGACACTCGATTCGGTCGCCACCACCTTGCCGGAAATATCCTGCAAGCGGCCGGCGGCATCTTCACTGATCCGCGCGAAGCTCTCCTGGGTGGCCACCAATTGCTGCTCCATCAGCGATATCTGCTGAAAGCTCCACCAACCCAAGCCGCCCAAGGCAATCAGTGCAGCACCCAGTAAGGCCCACAGCGGCCCGGTGCTCGCCGCCTTGGGCGCCTGAGCCATCACCGGCGAATGACCGATGGCAGGTTCCGCCCCTGTACCGGTTGGCTCCTGGGCAAAGTGATCACTGTTACGGGTGCCGCTGGAAAGGCTCGGCATTTGATCGAGTTCATCGAGTGCATCGTTACGCATGGGGAACCTACAAAAAAGCCAAGCTAAAAAGTGCGCCGAGTATAACCCGACGCTGATAAGGCTTCAGCGTTGCGCCAGGGCGATGCACGGCGCACCGACGAAGTGCGGCGGCGCAGGCCAGATGAAGACTACTGCACTCGATTATGCGCCCTGACCGGCGCCAGCTGGCGCGCCACAACCCGCATAGCACCACGCCAAGCCAATTGGTACGCCACTTGCAAATGCCACTCAAGGCGAAACCGCCATTCTAGAGCGGTGCACCGAGCTTAGAGCCAACCAGTTGCGACTGCGTGACGATCAACGCCGATCCAGCGCCAGCACTCTTCAATGTCGAGGGGAAAACACCGATGGAACTGACCAAAGCGATTTTAGACTGCATGCAAACGCTCAGACGCCGTCTGCGCGACGAGCTTGGGGTGAGCATCCGCCTCAGCCAGCCGAATGCGATCAACGCCATGCTGCTCGCCTGTCTTGAGTCGGCCGACGAATCTACCCGCGAGCTAGGCTCCAGTTTGAGCGAGTTGAGTGGTGTGCACCTGCCACCGCCACCGCTCAGCGAAGAGCAGCTGATCGCCAAATACACGCGCTACTCCGGCCCACTGCGCGGCTGAATCCGCAGCGGCCATCAACGCTGCCGGCTTTGCCAGTCCTGGCAAAACTCATCCAGCGCCGTCCAGATACTCACCTGCGGGTCGTAATCCAGGTACTGCCGAGCGCGGTTGATATCGAGGGAAAAATCCTTGGCCATCACCGCCACCCCGAGGCGAAACAGCGTCGGTTCGGGACGGCCCGGCAGCAGTTTGCAGACCGTCTCATTCAGGGTCGCCGCCGCATAAGCCAGGGCATAGGGCAGATGCCGGGTAACGGGCGGAAAATCGAGTTGGCGCAGCACATAGTTGACCGCATCCCACAGCGGCACTGGCGCGCCGTTGCTGATGTTGTAGACCTTGCCCAGCGCCGGCCCGGTGGCCAGCAAGCCGCTGAACAAGGCGTCATTGAGGTTTTGCATGCTGGTGAAATCGACCTTGTTCAGGCCATTGCCGATGATCGACAAGCGCCCCTTGCGCTGCATATTGATCAGCCTCGGGAAGATGCTGGTGTCGCCGGCGCCGGTGACAAAGCGCGGGCGAAACGCCAAAACTTCCAGGCCAAATTCGGCGGCGCCAAAGACTTTTTGCTCGGCCAAATACTTGGTCGCGCCGTAATGATCGGAGAAGCGCTTGGGTACTTGCTCCTCCTTGATACCGACATGGGCCTGACCGTCGAAATAGATGGAGGGCGAAGACAGATGCAGCAGGCGCCGCACCTGCTGCTTCAGGCAGCCCTCGACGATGTTCTCGGTGACCGTCACGTTGGCTTGATAGAACGCCTGATAACTGCCCCAGACGCCCACAGCGCCGGCGCAATGCACCACTGCATCGACGCCCTGACAGAGCCGTTGCACCAGTTCGGCATCGGCCAAATCGCCCTGGATAAACTCGGCGCCACGCGCCACCAGATGCTCAACGGCCTCGGCGCGGCGGCCATTAATGCGCACTTGCAAACCTTGCTCCATGGCAAAGCGGGCAAAACGCCCACCAATGAAACCACTCGCCCCTGTTACCAGAATCCTCATACCTGTCCTCTCACGCAAATCCGACCTCTTCATCAGCGCACTCTAGCAGCGCTATGGCCACGACGCGCTAACCCTGCAAGCCAAAACAGCGGCCTTCAAGCCCGCCGACAAAAAAACACGAAACGTCTATTAATTTGCACGAATATTGCAGAATATTTTACACAAAATCCCAACTGTAACCCTTCTACCCCGGAGTCGACCGCATGCCGCTGCGCCTAAAGCTTGCCCTAAGCTACCTGCTGATTGGTTTAATCCCTGTGCTGGGCATGGCTTTCACGGTCTATCAGCAAGCCGGCGCGGCCTTGCGCGAGCAGAGCCTGAATGCCCTCGAGGCCGTGGCTAATATCAAACAGCAGCAATTGCTGGATAACTGGCAACAACGGCGTAATCAAATCAGCACCCTGGCCAGCAACCTTAGCAACACCTATCAAGGCCTGGATGCCAACGCACTGCTCAGCAGCGCTAATTACGACCGGCCGATTTTTGAAAACTTCATCGCCACCTTCGGCTATCGCGACCTGAAGCTCGTACTGCCCGACAGCACGGTGATGTTCAGCCTGCTGCGCGGCGGCGACTACCAGCACCAGCTCAGCGACAGCTCGCTGCAAAACACCCCGCTGGCCCAACTGGTCAAGCAAAGCCGCGACAATCGTCAGCTAGTGATCAGCGACCTTCTCTATAACCAGCTCAGCCAAGAGCCGACCCAATACCTGGCGGCGCCGATCATGGCCGACGGCGAGCTGATCATGACCTTGGTACTGGAGCTGCCGATCGCCCCACTCAATAGCGTGATGCAAACTCGCCAAGGCCTGGGCGACAAGGGCGAGACCTACTTGGTCGGCAGCGATAGCCGCCTGCGCTCCGACTCGGTGCGCTTTCCCGAGCGCCAAGTCGCCCGCGATCTAGCGCCTTCAGAGAGTTTGCACGCCAGCGCCATCAGCGGCGCCCTGGCCGGTCAGCAAGGACGGATCAGCGAGGCCGGGCTGGACGGCAACCTGGCCCTCAAGGTTTTTTTGCCCCTGGAGTTTGATGGCAATCATTGGGCCCTGATCGCCGAGATGGATCAGGCGCAAGCCTTTGCCCCGGTACGGCGATTGATGTGGCAAATGCTGCTGCTCGGCCTGTTAACCGTGGCCGCCGTAATCGCTGCTACCTGGCTGGTCAGTCGCAGCGTGATGCGCCCGTTGGGTGGCGAACCGAGCAACATGACCGCCCTCGCCCGCCGCCTGGCCGCCGGCGAACTGAATCTACCTCGCGTCGACGGCCAGCAGTTTGGCCTGATGCATGCCTTACACGAGATGGCCCACGCCTGGCGCGAAGTGATCGAACGCCTGCGCCAATCCAGCCAGGACGTCGACCAGGCCAGCGGCGATATTTTGCAGGCCGCCAGCCAAACCAGTGAGCGCCTGGACCTGCAGCAGGAGGCGTTAGAGATGGTGGTCAGCGCCGTGGAACAGATGGCCTGCACCGTGCAGGAAATTGCCCGCAACGCCGGCGACAGCGCTCACAGCAGCGAAGCGGCGCGCAACGCTTTCGGCTTGATGCAAGGCACCCTGCAACAGATGATCGGCCAACAAGGCCGGCTGTTAAGCGACATCGGCAAGGCCGGTAACGTGGTCGATACCCTGGCCAAAGACGCCCTGCAAATCGGCTCGGTGCTGGCGGTGATTCGTGGCATCGCCGACCAGACCAACTTGCTGGCGCTCAACGCCGCCATCGAAGCCGCCCGCGCCGGTGAGCAAGGCCGTGGCTTTGCCGTGGTCGCCGATGAGGTGCGCAACCTGGCCCAGCGCACCAGCAGCGCCACCGAAGAGATAGTCGGCATCACCACTGCGCTGCACGGCTCCTCCAGCGAGGCGCTGAAAACCATGCAAGCTTCCGCCGAGCAGGCCCACGCACTGGAGCGTGAAACCCAGGTGGTACTAGGCTCTCTAAGCCAACTGAATGAGTCGCTGCAAAGCGTGCAGGCCTTTGCCGTGCAAATCTCGACCGCCGCCGTCGAGCAAGCCGGCGTCACCCAGGAGGTCAACCAGCACATGCATCGCCTGCACGACATGACCCGCGACAATCGCCAAACCGCCGCCCACACCCGTGACAGCGGCCAACATCTGCAACAGGTCGCCAACAGCCAGCAGGCGCTGGTGCAGCGTTTTAGTCTGTAAATCCTTGAGTAAGCAAGCCTGGTGAAAATGTAGCGAGCGAAGGATAGGCAAGGCAAAAACAGGCGAGGACGCGGAGTTTACGAGCTGTAAATGAGCAGTCCGAGCCTGTTTTTAACGCCGCA
>JAURXE010000693.1 GCA_030654635.1 Pseudomonas sp. | reverse complement strand
TGCACTTCATCTACTGCAGGTTGATCGGCGGCGCGGCTGAGCAACTGCGCCGCCAGCTGTGCCTCGTATGCCTGATAGCGCGCCAGGTACAAGCGCTCGCCGTCGAGGATCAACGGGGTAAAGTCACCCGGCGCACCAACCAACGCGGACGCGCTCAGCTGGCCGCGCCAGTCCGCCAGCGTCGGCAAGGTGTAACTGTCACCCCACGGCCGCTGCCCGGCCCAGCGCACTAGCGGCAGGCAGACATCGCCATTGCCGAGCACTTGGCAGCACAACGCCGCGGCAGCCAATACGGCCTCATCGGCATGCGGATCAAGGCGTTGCAGGCTCTGCACCAACGCGCGCTCCAGCGGGCCCAGCGGCAATTTAAGCAGCGACATGCCGCGCCTCCTCGAACAGTTGATCCAGCGCATCCAGCAAGGCATCGCTGGGGCGGGCAAAGTACACGCCGGCCTCCGGCATGCCGCGCAGGAACAGGTAATAGGCGCCGCCCAACTGTTCATTACTGAAGTCAGCCAAGCGCTGGCGCAGGAAACGCCGCAGCGCCACCAGGTAGATCAGGTATTGCAGGTAGTAATGCTCGCCGGCCAGCGCTTGCAGCAGGCGTTCGCCGCCGTAGTAGCTGGCGTCCGGGCCGAGCCAGTTGGATTTGTAATCGAGGATGTACCAACGGCCCTCATGCTCGAAAGTCAGGTCGATAAAGCCTTTGAGAAAGCCTTTCAAACTGTCGAACTCCAATCGACTGGCGGCCTCGCGCAACGGCTCGGCCAAGCCGTGGGCCGGGTCGCTGAGGATGTGGCGCAGACGCTGCACCTGCAGGTCGCCGACCGGGAAGGTAAAGCCCAGCTCGGGCAAACGCCGCGCCGGTTTCAGGCTGGCCAGACTGAGGCCCTGACCATCCAGATCGCTGTCCAACACCAACTGCAACTGCGCCAGCGCCACCGCGCCCCAGGTCTCGGCATCGATACCGTGGCCGCTCAGGGCTGGCGCCACCAAGTCCGTCAGTGCGCCTTTGCCGCGCGCCCAGTCTTCGAGAATCGCGTGCAGGCAAGTACCGGCCCGCGCGCCCCGAGGAAAGGCGTAGAAGCCGCTGCCCGGCTCGCTGGCATCCGGCATGACCAGGCCATCGCGGTCTGGCGCTTCCATGTGCATGCCCGCAGCTAACCCGGAGAAGCTGCCAACCCGCCAGGCGCTGTACAGGCTGCGCTTGAGCTGACCCAGTTGCGCGGGTGGCGCGGCGCGGCGTTCACCGGCGGCACTGGCTTCAGTTTCACGCAGGGCCTGCACGGCCATACGGCCCTGACTGGCAGCGCTCAGCTGGTCGATTTCTGCGCGTAGGCCGCTGGGGCTGAGTTGTTGAAAGTGCTCGGCGAGTTCCACCAATGCATCAGCGCCCGACAACTGACGGCCGTGCAGCAGCCAGGCCAGAGCACTGCTGTGAAGGCCGCTATCGCTCATGCTGCCGTCCTTTTTCGGCTTGCAGTCCACTGGCCCCCA
>JAURXE010000663.1 GCA_030654635.1 Pseudomonas sp. | reverse complement strand
TGCAACTGATCCGCGATGGCGGCTGCAAGGCCGGCCTGGTGTTCAATCCGGCCACCTCGTTGGACAGCCTTAAGTACGTGATGGACAAGGTCGACATGATCCTGTTGATGAGCGTCAATCCAGGCTTTGGCGGGCAGAAGTTTATCCCCGGTACCCTGGATAAATTGCGTGAAGCACGGGCCTTGATCGAAGCCTCGGGGCGCGAGATTCGTCTGGAAGTGGATGGCGGAGTGACGGTGCACAACATTCGCGAAATCGCCGCCGCCGGCGCCGACACCTTTGTTGCCGGCTCGGCGATCTTCAATACCCCGGATTACCACGCGGTGATTGCGCAGATGCGCAGCGAACTGGCGCTCTCCCGCGGATGAGTAACATGCAGGGCGGTTTTGCCCAGCTGCTGCCTGGGCGTTTGCCCAGCCTGGTGATGTTTGACCTGGACGGTACGCTGATCGATTCGGTGCCGGACCTGGCCGCCGCCGTTGACCAAATGCTGCTGGCGCGCGGCCTGCCGGTGGCCGGTATCGAGCGGGTGCGCAACTGGGTCGGCAATGGGGCGCGGGTGCTGGTGCGCCGCGCCCTGGCCGGTGACCTGGAGCATGAGGCGGTCAGCGAAGCGGATGCCGAGCCGGCGCTGGAACTGTTTTTACAGCTGTACGCCGATAACCACAGCCTGACGGTGCTCTACCCCGGCGTACGGGAAACTCTCAAGTGGCTCAAGCAGCAGGGCGTCGAGATGGCGCTGATCACCAACAAGCCGGAGCGCTTTGTCGCGCCCTTGCTGGATCAGTTGCGCATCGGCCGCTACTTTCGCTGGATCATCGGTGGCGATACCTTGCCGCAGCAGAAACCCGATCCGGCGGCCCTGTTGCAAGTGCTGCAACTGGCCGAAGTACCGGCCAGCGAGGCGCTGTTTGTCGGCGACTCATGCAGCGATGTGCAAGCCGCCAAAGCCGCCGGAATCCTCTGCGTGGCCATGAGTTACGGCTATAACCACGGCCGGCCGATTGGCGAGGAGTCGCCGGCGCTGGTGCTCGACGATCTACGCCATCTGCTGCCGGCGGATGCCTCGGGTTGCGCGGCTTCAGCCGCTGCGCTACCGTTGCCGGGCGTTAGTCCATCCCCCCGCCAAAGAGATCAGATCGTGGTGGTTACCAGTAAGCAGGGCTTTATAAAATCAGGGTTAATCAAGTCCGGGACGCAGCTCCTCAAGGCTTTGGCCCGCTGGCGTTGGCGCGCCTGATTTGAGCCCGGCCGCACTGTCGGCACGTTTACCTATTTGATCCACAGCCGCTCTAAGCTCGCCGCGTGCACCGCCGCGATTAGAGCGGTTTTCAAGCCACGAGGCTGAATTATGACCCGCGAAGAATTCCTGCAGTTAGCCGCTGGCGGCTATAACCGCATACCTGTGGCCTTTGAAACCCTGGCCGATTTCGATACCCCGCTGTCGCTGTATTTAAAGCTGGCCGACGCGCCCTACACCTACTTATTGGAGTCGGTACAGGGCGGCGAGAAATGGGGCCGTTATTCGATCATCGGCCTGCCGTGCCGCACCGTGCTGCGCGCTTACGAGCACAGCGTGACGGTCAGCATTGATGATGTGGTGGTGGAGTCCCATGAATGTGAGGACCCGCTGGCCTTTGTCGAAGCCTTTAAAGAACGTTATCAGGTGGCGCCGGTGGCCGGCTTGCCGCGCTTCAATGGCGGCCTGGTCGGCTACTTCGGCTACGACTGCGTGCGTTACGTCGAGAAGAAATTAGCCAAGTGTCCCAATCCCGATCCGCTGGGTAACCCGGACATTCTGCTGATGGTTTCGGACGCCGTGGTGGTGTTCGACAACCTGGCCGGCAAGCTGCACGCCATAGTGCTGGCCGACCCCCGCGAGGCGGATGCCTTTGAGTCGGCCCAGGCGCGTTTGCATGAGTTGCTCGAACAGCTGCGCCAGCCCATCACCCCGCGTCAAGGCTTGGATTTATCGGCCCTGACCGATGCGCCGGAGCCGCTGTTTCGTTCCAGCTTTAGCCGCGAGGATTACGAGCGCGCCGTCGATACCGTGAAGGAATACATCCTGGCCGGCGACTGCATGCAGGTGGTGCCGTCGCAGCGCATGAGCATCGACTTTGCCGCGGCGCCGATTGATCTGTACCGGGCGCTGCGTTGCTTCAACCCAACGCCCTATATGTACTTTTTCAACTTCGGCGACTTCCATGTGGTCGGCTCCTCCCCCGAGGTGCTGGTGCGGGTCGAAGATGGCCTAGTGACGGTGCGGCCGATTGCCGGCACCCGTCCGCGCGGCGCCACCGAGGAGGCCGATCTGGCCTTGGAGCAAGACCTGCTGTCGGATGCCAAGGAGATCGCCGAGCACCTGATGCT
>JAURXE010000652.1 GCA_030654635.1 Pseudomonas sp. | reverse complement strand
CCAGACGTCGCCGGTTTTGCGGTCGACGTTCAGGGCATAGGGCGTTTCGTACTCACCCTCGGCCACGGCGGGGATCTTGTAGGTTTCAAAGGCCTTGGTGGTGGGGTCGAAGCGCATCAGCGCGTTTTCATCGAAAGCCGGAATCCAGAAGATCCCTTGGGCATCGAAGCGCGGCCGCCGTGGGCCCTTGAGCGGCGTGTCGTACTCGGTGATTTCCAGGGTTTGCGGATCGATGCGGCCGATCTTGCTGGCGTAGAGCTTGGCATACCAGATGCTGCCATCCAGCGGATTGACGTCGATGCCGTAGGGGAAGGCCATGATCTTCTCACCGAAGAAACGATGATGCGACAGATTGATCAGCAAGGCTTTGTCGGGAACCCAGGACGATATGCGCAGCAACGTCGGGAACAGGGTGTCGGTGGCCCAACGCAGCACGCCGTTGTGCGGCAAGCCGATGACGGTCATGGTTTCGGTTTTGGGATCGAAACGGCCCATCTGATTCGAGGCGACAATGGTGAACCACACCACGTCGTTTTTATCGACGCGCAATGTGTGGGGGTACAAGGCATCGTGGCCGATCGGGTAGCTCTTGAAGGCCTTGGTCTGTGGATCGAACGACATCAGCGTGCTGGACAGTGAGTTGGTGAACCAGATGCGCCCGTCGCTGGTTTCGCCCATGCTGTGCGGGCCGTGCTTGCCGGTAAACACGCCAATCGGTAAGGCCATCCCAGAAAATTTGCCACCGCGCGGCAGGTCGACATCGGGCAGATGGTTTTGTTCGATCTTGCCGGTCTTGCGGTCCAGCACCCAGAGGATGTCGTGGCCCTCATCTGTGCCGTAGACCTTTTGATCCTGCATCACGTCCGCGTCGTGAATAAAGGACATGGCATCGCCAATCAGCCATTCCTCGACCTTGGCCCGCGCCAATTCTGCGCTGGCGCCGTAATTGTGCAGGGCCTGTACGGGTTTGCCGTCAAAACCGCGACTCAGCACATCCGCAAAGTTCTCCTTTTGCGCCGCCGACGGCATGGCCAAAATGCCCTCCATCTTGGTAATGGTACCTATCCACTGGTCATGACTGCGCGGCACGCGCGGGGTCGAATTACCCATCTGGTGGCAGTAGTTGCACTGGCTGACGAAGGGTGCGCGGTCTTGGGGGGCTTTCCAGGGCAGTTTGGCGTTGTGCGCCGAGGCCGCCAGTGCGTCGGAGGCGGCCATGGCGTTAGCAAAAGGCAAGAGCGGCAAATCGACGTGGGCCAACTCATCGAGCGCCACAGTCTGGCTGATGCGATTGTCGGCGTAGTTCGCCAGGCGCACACGGATGTCTAGTGCACCGGCATAGCCGGTACGAATGCTGTACTGACCTTGCTCATCGGTATAAACCGTTTCGCGCTTTTGCTTGGTCGCATCAAACACCGTGACCATGGCGCCATAGGCTGGCTTGCCGTCGGGCAGGTGAACCGTGCCGGTAAAGGAGGCCGCGTGAGCGCTGCCGACCAGGCCAAAAAGGCCGGCGATGGCCAGGCAAATCCGCAGCGTGGAGTGGACAAGATGATGTGGGCTCATGATTGCGTTCCCTTATGATGTTTTCAATTTGCTGTGCATGCTGGGCAAGGTTTCAAGCGCGTGCTTGAAACCACTGCGGGAGTGGCTTGCTCAGGCGCAGCGAGGCAAGAATCGCGATGGACAGCAAGGACATCAGCGGTCCGCCAGTGAGCAGATTGAGCAGCAGCATGACGCCGGCGATATCCAGCTTAAGATCGCCCAAGCCGTCACCCAGCCAAAGCATCAGGATCAACACCAGACCGCTGAGTTGATTGAGCAGCATGACCCACTCGAACAGCTTGAAAGCGCGCCCGCGCCAGAGCAGCACGGCCTGCAAAAACAGGCAGACGGCGGGAACGAAATAGCCACTGGCGCTCATGCCCAGAAAGGCCATAAACAAGCTGCTAGCGAGTAGGAAGGCGGCGAACAGCGCAGCCTGGGTCGGACGGATCGCGGATTTCATCGTGAGCCCCTAAGATTGATCAGGAGCATTTACTTTAATGATTCGATTGAGTGCTAAGTTGACTTTGCGCGCCAATTTCACCAGGGTCTATGCATGACAATCAATCCTTCCTGCGGTTCGCGATGAGCGCCTGGGTCCGTAGCGGCGCCTTGGTCGGCGCACCCCAATTGATTGCCGAACTCGGCGCTGATGCAACCGCGCTGGCGCAGGCCGCCGGTATCGACGCCGCGGCCTTTAGTGACCCTGAGTTCCCCGTGCCCACCACTGCGGCAGTCAGCTTTCTTGAGTCGGCAGCGGCGCAATGCGACTGTGATAATTTCGGGCTGCGCTTGGCGCAGCGGCAAGACATGTCATTGCTCGGACCACTCTGGTTCTTGGTGCAAAGCTCAAGCACCGTGGGTGAAATGCTGGTGGACCTCGCCCGGGTGTTTTTCCTGCATACCACCGGTGTGTTGCTCTCGCTGGAATTCGCCCAAGGCGGCTTGCTGATGAATTATGAGCTGGCGGCTGGAGCGGGCGCCGCAGACCGGCATACCACGGAGTTGGGCATCGCCATCCTGGTGAACGAGTTATGCAAAAGCAGTCCAAACTGGAAGCCCGCACAGGTTTTTTTCCGGCACGGCCCGCCGCAGGATCTGCGCTTGCATCGGCAAGTTTTCGGCAAGCACATTTCCTTTAGTGCCGATCGTAATGCGCTGTTTATTGATAGC
>JAURXE010000650.1 GCA_030654635.1 Pseudomonas sp. | reverse complement strand
TGGGGTCAGCTTTGACAGCTTTGCCGAGCAGACCACCGATAACTTTCAGCGCTTGTTTAGCTTGGCGCACTTAAGTCGCAGCTAATTCGCAGCCAAAAAAAACCCGGATTCTGGGGGAGGAATCCGGGTTAAGACCATTTGGAGCAACCGAGGCGCGCGGTCTATCGCGCCTCACCTGGTGGGGCATTTGGGGATGTGCCGCGCGCCAGTACTCTGAAGTATTGGCCAGATTGGCTGATCTTCCAGGCGGTTTTCCCGCATTTTTAAACTGATTTGGAATACCTAATACTTCCTTCTGTACACGCCGGCGTTTTTACCCGATGAGGCCCTGAGTGGCTGAAGTTGCTTTGGTCTGGGACTGCTTTTCTGTCAGCCAATTAAGGGTCTATCTGCCCATGGCAGCGCAGTGGCATGCTTAAGCGTGGGGCCGGCGTGTCGAGTGGCGCATAAGCATGTTTTGTCGATGCCCGCCCAAACCTTGCTTGACGCGGATGATCCGTGCATTTTCGCGTTAAGTAGGCATAATGCACGCCTTCTTTTTTTGTCTCCCGCAGTGTTTTTCTATGCACAAAGAACCCCGTAAGGTCCGCGAATTTCTCCGCCGTGAGCAGGAGATTCTCGACACCGCGTTGAAACTGTTTCTCGCTCAAGGCGAGGAGGGTGTGACCGTTGAAATGATTGCCGATGCGGTAGGCATTGGTAAGGGCACCATCTATAAGCACTTCAAGTCCAAAGCTGAGATTTACCTGCGCTTGATGCTCGACTACGAGCGCGAGTTGAACGCTATTTTGCAGTCGACCGACGTCGAGCACGACAAAGAGGCCATCTCACGGGCTTTTTTCGCGTTCCGTATGCGCGACCCGCAACGCTATCGTCTGTTTGATCGTCTCGAAGAAAAAGCCGTGCGCGGCAATCACGTGCCCGAATTGGTTGAGGAATTGCACAAGATCCGCGCCTCCAACTTCGATCGCCTGACCCTGCTGATCAAGGGGCGCATCAGCGAGGGCAAGCTGGAAGATGTGCCGCCGTACTTTCACTTTTGCGCTGCCTGGGCCTTGATCGATGGCGCGGTGTCGCTCTATCACTCACCGTTCTGGCGTGATGTGTTGGAAGATCAGGAAGGCTTCTTTCAGTTTCTGATGGATATTGGCGTGCGCATGGGCAACAAGCGCAAGCGCGATGGCGACGCGCCGGTTAGTTGATGTCATTCAGCTGGCCAATGGCGCTGCGTTGCGCCTGTGTTGTGGTCGGTGGCGGCGATATACTCCGAGCATCCAGAAGCGGAGTTTCCTATGATTGTTGATCGCCAGGGCCGACGTTTTCGCAACTTGCGCATCAGCCTCACGGCGGCCTGCAACTATGCCTGTACCTACTGCGTGCCGAACGGCAAGCGACTGGTGGCGGCGCAGGATGAACTGTCGCCCAGGCGCTAGTGCGCGGTGTTGCCTACCTGATCGAAGCCGCCGGCATCGAGCGCCTGCGCATCACCGGCGGTGAGCCGCTGGTGAGCCCAAAGCTTGAGGCCTTTCTGCGTGAAGTCAGTGGCTTGGGGCTACAAGACATCAGCCTGACCACTAACGGTCAGCTGCTTGAGCGCAAGTTGCCGCTGTTGCTGGATACTGGGATTCGCCGGCTGAATGTCTCCCTCGACACCCTTGATCCGCAAGCCTTTCGGCGTATCGCCCGGGGTGGTGATCTGGCCAGTGTGCTGGAGGGGCTTGAGGCTGCCAGCTCAGCGGGCCTGAAGATCAAACTCAATATGGTGCCGCTGCGCGGACAGAACCTCGATCAGGTCATGCCGCTACTCGACTACTGCCTGGCGCGTGGCTTTGAGCTGCGCTTTATCGAGCTGATGCGCATGGGCCATTTGGCCCGTGATCTAAATGGTTTTCTGCAGCAATTTGTCGGCATGCCCGAGTTGCTGGCGCTGATTGGTGAGCGCTATGAATACCTGCAGGCCGATGCGCCGCAGGATGCCACGGCGTTGCGTTATGAAATTCCTGGACAGGGCTTTTTTGGCGTGATTGCCAATGAGAGCGTGCCATTTTGCCGAACCTGTTCGCGTCTGCGTTTGTCATCTACCGGCTGGCTGCACGGTTGCTTGTCCTCGAGCAACCGGCATTTTGTCGGCGACTTGCTCGATAAGCCCCGGCATGAGGCCTTGCCGGCACTGCAGCGTTTGCTGGTGCGCGCGCTGGGCGACAAGCAAGACGTGGCGTTCTCCGGTGGCGTTACCGTGATGAAAATTATTGGCGGCTAAGCTGCCTGTGTGAGTGAGTGGTTATGTCCGCAGAATTTCCGATCGACTACATCGAACCCGTGTTTCGCCCGCCGAGCGAAGCCCACTCGCTGATTTTGCCGGTGACCAATGGTTGCTCGTGGAATGGCTGCAGCTTTTGCGAGATGTACACCCAGGAGCAAAAGAAGTTTCGCGCCCGCGATGAGGCGCAAGTGCTGGACGAAATCAAAAGCTGTGGCGAGCAGATGATAGTGCAGCGGATTTTTCTGGCCGATGGCGATGCCTTAGTGCTGCCGACCCGGCGGTTGCTGACGATTCTGGCGGCCATCGCCGAACATATGCCGACGGTTACCCGCGTCTCCAGCTACTGCCTGCCGCGTAACTTGCGCAAAAAATCGGTGGCCGAGCTTAAAGAGCTAGCCGATGCCGGGCTGAAAATGGCTTATGTCGGCGCTGAGTCGGGTGATGACGAGGTGCTGGCGCGGGTCAATAAAGGCGAGACTTTCGAGTCGACCCTGAGCGCCTTGGATAAGCTCGGTGAGGCCGGCATCACCCGCTCGGTGATGGTGCTCAATGGTTTGGGTGGCACCTCGTTGAGTGAGCAACACGCGCTGAACTCGGCGCGCTTGATGAATGCCGCCCAGCCGGAGTTCCTCTCGACCCTCGTGGTGAGTTTTCCCACGGGTGAGGCGCGTTTTCGCGCAGGCTTTAACGATTATCAGCCACTTTCCCAGCAACAACTGTTTGTTGAGATCGAGGGTTTTGTGCAGGCACTGGAGCTGCGTGATACGGTATTTCGCAGTGATCATGCGTCCAATTACCTAGTGCTCAAAGGTGTGTTGGGCGCCGACAAAGCCCGCATGCTGGCACAGGTTCGCCAGGCCATCGAGCAGCCGCAGCAGGCGCGGTTACGCCAGGAGTGGCAGCGCGGCTTGTAAGGCGGCCTAACAAATGGCGCGTAAACTGCATCGCTGAGTGACTATTGAGCGGTCCGTCGACTTTCTGTCGCGGCGTCTGGAGAAATTCTCATGCGTGGTTTGATTGTCATGAAGTGTTTGATTGTCTCGCTGTTGTTGCTGAGCCTCAGCGCCTGCATGAGTGTCAGTGATATGGCCGACGGCGTCGGCGCTCAGCTCAGCGATGCCGGTGTGCTGGACCACAGCCGCACCTATCGGCTGAACTCTCGGCACCTGCAGGTCGACTCGTTCATCTATATCGCTCAAGGGCCTTTCGTGCCGCCGGGCAGCGCCTATCCGCGGCCCAATGTGGTGGCGGAAGAAGCCTTTGCCGGGTTTATTCAGTACTTCCCCCTGGTGCAGCGCGCGCCGCAGCCGCTCGGGCTGGATGCGGCCATGGGTCAGGCGCGCACCGCAGCGGCCAATTACCTGTTGTATGCGCGTTTTGCTACTGCAGATGATCGGATCGGCACCACGGACGAGTGGCAAGATCAGGAGGCACTCGATCGCCTCGGCGTCGACCATGGCGTGGTGCAGCTGATGTTGATCGAGACCAGTACCCGCTATCTGGTCGACTCCGTACAAATCCGCAGTCGTGGCGGTCTGTTCAATTTCTATGATGCCAAGCCGCAAGACTTGCTGGCCGCGCCGCTGCGCGATTATGCCCGCAGCTTGCTGGGTGTCAGTGAGCAGGGGGCTACTTATGACTGAGGCAAAAACCGCCGATTTGTTGGCGCAGATTCCCATGCTGGGCAAGAAGGGCTTGCCGCCGGTGCATCTGTGGAATCCGCCGTGCTGCGGCGCTATTGATATGCGCATTGCCCGCGATGGCAGTTGGTTTTACCTGGGCACGCCGATTGGCCGCAAGCCGATGGTTAAGCTGTTCTCCAGCATCATCCGCCGCGATGGCGATGAGTATTTTCTGGTGACGCCGGTTGAGAAAGTCGGAATCCAGGTGGATGACGCGCCTTTTGTGGTGGTCAGTCTGCAGGTCCAGGGCGAAGGTAACGCGCAGGTATTGCGCTTTACCAGCAATGTTGAAGATGAAGTCGAGGCCGGCGCTAAGCATCCTCTGCGCTTTGCCATCGATCCGCTGACCCAGGAGCCATCGCCCTATGTGCTGATGCGCAGCAATCTGGAAGCGCTGATTTTACGCAGTGTGTTTTATCAGCTGGTCGAGTTGGCGCAGCCCTGCGAGCTTGACGGGCGAGTATGGCTGGGCGTCTGGAGTGGCGGGGTGTTTTTTCCGATTGGTCTGCAGGACGAATAAATTACAGGCAACAAAAAAGGGCTCCGAGGAGCCCTTTTTTATGTGCCGCTAGCCGCTTACATATTCGGGTAGTTCGGGCCGCCAGCACCTTCTGGAGTTACCCAATTGATGTTCTGCGATGGGTCTTTGATGTCGCAGGTTTTGCAGTGCACGCAGTTCTGTGCGTTGATCTGGAACTTCTTCTCGCCATCTTCCTTAACCACGATTTCATACACGCCAGCCGGGCAGTAACGCTGAGCTGGTTCGTCGTAGAGTGGCAGGTTACGGCCGAGCGGGATGCTCGCGTCGGTGAGTTTCAGGTGACAAGGCTGCTCTTCTTCATGGTTGGTGTTGGAGAGGAACACCGAGCTGAGCTTGTCGAAGCTCAGTTTGCCATCCGGTTTTGGGTAGTCGATCTTCGCCGAATCCGCCGCCAGCTTCATGCAGGCATAGTCTGGCTTGGTATCGTGCAAGGTGAACGGCAGTTTGCCGCCGAAGATATTCTGGTCGACGTAGTTGAATGCAGCGCCGGCCAATACGCCGAACTTGTGCATGGCAGGGCCGAAGTTACGGCTGCGGAACAACTCGTCATGCAGCCAGCTGGCTTTGAATGCGTCGACGTAAGCGGTCAGTTGATCGCCGCCTTCGCTGCCGGCAAACAAGGCATCCGCCACCGCTTCGGCGGCCAACATGCCGGATTTCATGGCGGTGTGGCTGCCCTTGATCTTGGCGAAGTTGAGGGTGCCCAGGTCGCAGCCGATCAGTGCGCCGCCGGCAAACACCATCTTCGGCAACGAGTTCAGGCCGCCTTTGGCGATGGCGCGGGCGCCGTAGCTGACGCGCTTGCCGCCTTCCAGGTATTGCTTGATCACTGGGTGGTGCTTGTAACGCTGGAACTCATCAAACGGCGAGAGGTTGGCGTTGCTGTACGACAGGTCAACGATCAGACCGACCACCACTTGGTTGTTTTCCAGGTGATAAAGGAAAGAACCACCGGTGTTCTGATTGCCGACTACATCCAGCGGCCAGCCGGCGGTGTGTACCACCAGACCTTGTTCGTGCTTGGCTGGGTCGATGTCCCAGATTTCCTTGATGCCGATGCCGTAGTGCTGGGCGTCAGCGTCGGAATCCAATTTGAATTTGTTGATCAGTTGCTTGCCAAGGTGACCACGGCAGCCTTCCGCGAATAGCGTGTACTTGCCACGCAGTTCCATGCCTGGGGTGTACAGGCCGTCTTTCGGGTGACCTTCGCGGTCAACGCCCAGATCTCCGGTAAGGATGCCGCGTACTACGCCGTTTTCGTCGATCAGGGCTTCTTGGGCGGCGAAGCCTGGGTAGATTTCCACGCCGAGGTTTTCCGCTTGCTGGGCCAACCAGCGACACAGGTTGCCCAGGGAGATAATGAAGTTGCCTTCGTTGTGCATGGTTTTAGGCACAAACAGGCCAGGCACCTTGATCGCGGCGGTGGCATCTTTAAGCATATAGATGTCGTCGCGCTTAACTGGCGTGTTCAGCGGGGCGCCGAGTTCTTTCCAGTCCGGGAACAGCTCATTCAGAGCGCGTGGTTCGAAGACTGCGCCGGAGAGAATGTGCGCACCGACTTCGGAGCCTTTCTCAACCACGCAGACGCTGATCTCTTTACCAGCCTCAGCGGCCTTCTGTTTCAGTCGGCAGGCAGCGGACAAACCAGCTGGGCCGGCGCCGACGATGACGACGTCGAATTCCATAAATTCGCGTTCCACAGACTTTCTCCTACTCAGGGCTCTTCGGTATTTTAGTTATGCTGTGAGGCTAGGGGCTTTTCACAGTTAAAGCTAAGGCATTATATCCAGACCCTGCGGCGGGTCCAATACAAACGTTTGTTTGAATTCTCTGTGAGCCTTGCGCCGCCTTGCTTGGCTGCTGATTAACGGGCGTTCCTGCGTATTGACCGAGGAGGGTGATGCAGTCAAAATGCGGACGGTTTCACGCCCGCAGATTGGGCACTTATGTCGGTTGCGACCGACCCTGCAGAGCTAGCCAGGTTCTACCTAGGCGACATTCTAATTCACCGGGAGTAACGAGTAAGCCATGAAGGTTCTTGTAGCTGTCAAACGAGTGGTCGACTACAACGTCAAAATCCGTGTCAAAGCGGATAACTCTGGCGTTGATCTTGCGAACGTTAAGATGTCGATGAACCCCTTCTGCGAAATCGCTGTGGAAGAAGCTGTCCGTCTGAAAGAGAAGGGCGTTGCTAGCGAAATCGTGGTTGTTTCCATTGGCCCGAGCACTGCTCAAGAGCAGTTGCGTACCGCCTTGGCGTTGGGTGCTGATCGCGCCATTTTGGTTGACTGCGCCGACGAGCTGAACTCTTTGGCCGTGGCCAAACTGCTTAAAGCAGTGGTCGACAAAGAGCAGCCACAGCTGGTGATCCTGGGCAAACAGTCCATCGACAGCGACAACAACCAGACTGGCCAAATGCTTGCTGCCCTGAGCGGTTTCGCCCAAGGTACTTTCGCCTCCAAGGTTGAAGTGGCTGGCGACAAAGTTAACGTGACCCGCGAAGTTGACGGCGGTCTGCAGACCGTTGCCCTGAGCTTGCCGGCCATCGTGACTACCGACCTGCGCCTGAACGAGCCGCGCTACGCGTCGCTGCCGAACATCATGAAGGCCAAGAAGAAGCCGCTGGAAGTGATCACCCCTGACGCCCTGGGTGTTTCGACTGCTTCCACCGTCAAGACTCTGAAAGTTGAAGCGCCGGCTACCCGCAGCGCTGGCGTCATGGTTAAGTCCGTGGCTGAACTGGTTGAGAAACTGAAGAACGAGGCGAAGGTAATCTAAATGACTATCTTGGTTATTGCTGAACACTCAAACACTGCCATCGCTGGCGCCACGTTGAACACTGTTGCCGCGGCGCAAGCCATCGGTGGCGATATTCACGTACTGGTTGCCGGTAGCGCTTGCGGTGCTGCCGCTGAAGCTGCCGCCAAAATTGCTGGCGTGGCTAAAGTGCTGGTTGCTGACAATGCGGCTTACGCCCATCAGCTGCCGGAAAACGTTGCTCCGCTGGTTGCTGAACTGGGTAAGGGCTACAGCCATATCCTGGCTTGCGCGACTGCCAACGGCAAAAACATCCTGCCGCGGGTTGCCGCTCAGCTGGATGTTGATCAGATCTCGGAAATCATTGCCGTGGTCAGCGCCGACACCTTCATGCGTCCGATCTACGCCGGCAACGCCATTGCTACCGTGCAGTCGACTGCGTCGGTAAAAGTGATCACCGTACGTTCCACCGGTTTTGATCCAGTAGCCGCCGAAGGCGGTTCTGCTGCTATTGAAGCTGTTAGTGGTTCGGCTGACGCCGGCAAGTCGGCATTCGTGGCTGAAGAATTGGCCAAGTCTGATCGTCCTGAGCTGACCGCCGCCAAAATCGTCATTTCTGGCGGTCGTGGCATGCAGAACGGTGACAACTTCCAACTGCTTTATAAAGTAGCTGACAAGTTGGGCGCAGCCGTGGGTGCTTCGCGCGCCGCAGTTGACGCAGGCTTCGTACCGAACGATATGCAGGTTGGTCAAACCGGCAAAATCGTTGCACCACAGCTGTACATCGCTGTTGGTATTTCCGGCGCGATCCAGCACTTGGCCGGCATGAA